>PLKR01000468.1:0-2196 GCA_003140655.1 Acidobacteriaceae bacterium
AGCCGCGTGGGCGGCAGCGCGCAGATCAAGGCCATGCGCCAGGTTGCTGGAACTCTAAAGCTGGAACTGGCGCAGTATCGCGAACTGGCCGCGTTTGCGCAGTTTGGCAGCGACCTCGACAAGGCCACGCAGGCGCAACTCAACCGTGGGCAAAGGCTGGTTGAACTTTTGAAGCAGAGCCAGTTTTCTCCGCTGCCCTTCTCCAAGCAGATTCTGATCATCTTCGCCGGCACGGGAGGGTTCCTCGACGACCTGCCGGTAAATCAGGTCCGCGACTTCGAGAAAGAGCTTTACGAGTACGTAGACGCAACCAACGCCGGTCTCTTGCGCACGATCATGGAGAAAAAGATTCTGGACGATGGTCTGAAGGCGCAGTTAACCGATGTGATCAAGCAGGCGAAGCAGCAGTTCGTGGCATCGCGGGAAGCGGTAGCGAAATAGTGCGTAGAGACGTAGCTTGCTACGTCTTGCGTGCAGCACACGGTGAGGGTGAGACGTAACAAGTTGCGTCTCTACGACAATGCCTAACATTCTCGACATTCGGCGGCGAATTCGCAGCGTGGTGAACACGCGGCAGATCACCAAGGCGATGAAAGTGGTTTCGGCTGCCAAGCTGCGCCGGGCGCAGGACCGCGCTTTGGCGGCGCGGCCTTATGCGCAGATGTTGACGAATGTTCTGAAGTCGCTGGTGGCGCGGACGGAGATTTACGATCCCGAAACCGGTGAGCCGAAGCATCCCTTACTGGCGCGGCGGGCAGAGAAGAACATTCTGCTGATTGTTGTCACGGGCGACAAGGGACTGGCGGGCGCGTTCAGCGCCAATATTACCAAGGCAGCGAGCCGCTTCCTCGAATCCAAAGAGGGGAAGAACGTCGACATCGAGGCGATTGGGCGCAAGGGGCGCGACTTCTTGCGGCGGCGCTATCCCGCTGCCCCAGTGCAGACGCGCAGTCTAGCCGAGAATGAAGAGTCGCTGGAGACTCAGCCCGAGGCGGGGGCGCGTGCTGGAGCGATACAAATTACGGGAGAACATGTTGGAGTTCTCGGTAAGTTGGAATTTACGCAAGCGCGAGCTTTGGCGGAGAATGTGATTGGGCGTTATCAGCGCGAGGAAATCGATGCGGTCTACGTGGTCTTCAATGAATTCAAGTCGGTGATCGCGCAGCGGCTCATCGTAGAACAGGTTCTTCCCATCGAGCAGATCGGAGCGCAGGCTGTCCGCCTGGCCGAAGAGATGACGGAAGAGGAAAAGAAAAGAGCCAGGGATGCGGCGATCAGCGCAGGGGTCGGGATGCGGAGTTCCGAACCTCCGGGCGAAGACGCTGCGGCACAATTCGGCACAGCCCAGGTGGATTACATCTACGAGCAGGCGCCCGAGGAATTGTTCCGGGCGTTGCTGCCGAAATATGTTGCCATCCAGATTTTTCGCGCGCTCCTGGAGTCTGTGGCGGCAGAACACGCCGCACGCATGACCGCGATGGATTCCGCCACCAGCAACGCCACGGATATGATCGATTCGCTGACCCTGGTGATGAACCGGGCGAGGCAGGCCAAGATCACAAAAGAGATCATCGAGATAGTGAGCGGCGCGGCCGCAATGTGATGTAGAGACGTTGCTTGCAACGTCTTCTGTGCTAGGGAAAGAGAGACATAACAAGTTACGTCTCTACGAGAAAGACATATGGCTGAAAACATCGGACATGTTGTTCAAATTGCGGGGCCGGCGGTGGACGTGCAGTTTCCCGAGGGCAAGCTGCCGCCTATTTACCAAGCGGTGAGAGTGGTGAGCGACGGCTTCACCGTGCCCAATCCCGTCAACGTAATACTCGAGGTCCAACAACACTTGGGCGAAGGCCGCGTGCGCTGCATCGCGATGGAAGCCACCGAAGGCATGGTGCGCGGCATGAACGCCATTGACCAGGGTGGACCAATCTCTGTGCCCGTGGGCCGCGGCACGCTGGGACGCGTGATGAATGTAATCGGCGAGCCTGTGGATCAACTGGGACCGGTCGCGTACGAAAAGAGAATGCCCATTCATCGCCTCGCCCCGGCGTTCGACGAGCAGGCGACGACAGCTGAGATGTTCGAGACCGGAGTGAAGGTCATCGATCTGATTCAGCCGTTCTTAAAGGGGGGCAAGATCGGCCTGTTTGGCGGCGCGGGCGTGGGTAAGACCGTCGTCATCATGGAACTGAT
>PLKR01000468.1:2245-2603 GCA_003140655.1 Acidobacteriaceae bacterium
GCGCTGACCGGCCTGACGGTCGCGGAATATTTCCGCGATGCCGAGGGCGCGGACACGCTGCTCTTCATCGACAACATTTTCCGCTTCACGCAGGCCGGTTCGGAAGTATCGGCGCTGTTGGGCCGCATGCCCAGCGCGGTAGGCTACCAGCCAAATCTGGCGACAGAAATGGGTGAACTGCAGGAGCGTATTACGTCAACCAAGAAAGGCTCGGTCACTTCGGTGCAGGCGATCTACGTACCCGCCGATGACTTGACCGATCCGGCGCCGGCGACCACGTTTGCTCACCTGGACGCGACCACCGTGCTCTCGCGCGCATTGACCGAGATTGGAATTTATCCCGCGGTCGATCCGCTGG
>PLKR01000272.1:0-2913 GCA_003140655.1 Acidobacteriaceae bacterium
GGCAAGCCCTTCTGCCTGCAGTGTGGCGCGCCCCAGATTCGCGTGGGGACTCCCGAAGGTTCGGCAGAGCCCGCGCCCGCGGGCGAAGGAGCCGTGCCGACGCTCGACCGCGAAGTAGGGCCGGTTTTTTCCGGCATTCCGGCAGGGTCCCCGCCTGAAAGCTGGGGTCACGCCATGCAGCCGTGCGCTCTCGCGGCCGCAGTCGCCGTCGGGCTCACGTTCCTTGGTCTAAATCCGTTTGTGGCGGCACTTGGCAGTGGATTTCTGGCGGTTGCTTTCTCGCGACGCCGCAACCCCGGGACGTTGATCCGGAGTGGAGCCGGAGCCAGGTTTGGCGCCCTCGGCGGCTTCCTGTTTTTCGGCATGTCGACCATGCTGGAGATGTTGGCCGTGGCGGTTCTTCATAAAGGCGCAGAAATACGAAGCGAAATGCTTGACAAGGTCCAGCAGGCGGCCGCGCGCTATCCTGGTCCCCAGGTCCAGCCCTTCTTGGACTTTGTAAAATCCCCCGATGGTTTCGCAATCACGATGGTGGCTTCTGTGATTTTCGGGCTCCTGGCCTTCATTGTTCTGGGTAGCTGCGGTGGAGCTCTCGGCGCGGCCTTTCTGGGACGGCACGATCGTTCTTAATGTGCGCATGGCTGCGCTCTGCAGATGTTTTCGCCTTGGCCTTGCCGCAGGCCGCGCTGGCCGCGTATGATGCACGGTTTGCATTCTTACGCGATGAACAAACCGGCACGCGGTTCACTGCTCGGTATCGAGCACCTGGAGGACAAGGAAATCCTGGGCCTGCTGAAGCTGACCCGCCGGATGAATCCGCTCAAGGCGCGTCCGCTATTGCGCAACAAGCGCATCGTGCTGCTGTTTTACGAACCGTCCACTCGCACGCGCTCTTCTTTCGAGATCGCCGCCAAGTCGCTTGGAGCCATCACCACGCTGGTGCAGTCCTCGGGATCGAGCATCGAGAAGGGCGAATCTTTGCTCGACACCGGCTACACTCTGCGCGCGGTGGGCGCGGACGCGATCGTCCTTCGGCATCCTTGTGCGGGAGCGCCTCACCTGATGGCGAAGTACCTCGATATTCCCGTCGTCAATGCCGGTGACGGAATGCACGAGCATCCTTCGCAGGCCTTGCTCGACGCCTTCACCATCCTGAAGCATAAGAAATCGTTCAAGGGTTTGCAGGTCGCGATCATTGGGGACATCTTCCACAGCCGGGTCGCGCGCTCTGCCTGCCATCTGCTGTCGAAGTTCGGAGTGAAGGTGACGCTGTGCGGTCCACCTGAGTTAGTGCCTGAGGTCGCGGCCACGCTGGCCTCCGGTCTGCGCGTCTCCCGTCATCCGGAAGAGGCGGTGCGGGGCGCGGACGTGATCATGCTGTTGCGGGTGCAAAAAGAGCGCCTTGCGGGGCTGAAGATTCGCTTGCAGGACTACGTCGCGCACTATCAGTTGACCCCGGCTCGTCTGAAGCTGGCCCGGCGCGATGCTATCGTCATGCATCCCGGACCGATCATCCGCGGGCTTGAACTCACAGCGGAAGTCGCCGACGGGCCGCAATCGGTGATCATCGACGAAGTCCACAACGGCGTGCCAACGCGCATGGCGATATTGGCGCGGGCATTGGGAAAAGCTAAATGAGCCACGGATTTTCGCGGATTCACACGGATTGTTTTTTGGGGAAGCGTGAGGCATTCCTATCCGCTGCCCTGCTGCTTGGAGCGCTCGTGCTTGGAGTGCGTGGTCAAGCCATCGCGCAGGGCGGGGCTGCGGCATCGAATCCTGGCCCCGGATCGTTCGTCGAGGTCGAAGGATCGAAGCTCTACTTTGAGGAGTGTGGGACCGGATCTGAAGCGGTGGTTCTCATCCACGATGGCATTGCGCACTCCGCGGTGTGGGACGAGGTGTGGCCCGAGTTCTGCAAGAAGTTCCATACCATTCGCTACGACCGGCGCGGTTACGGGCGCACTGCCGCTTCAACCACCTGGTACACCGAGGTCGAAGATCTGGCCGCGCTCCTGCGGCAGCGAAAAATTAGCCGGGCAGTTCTGGTCGGCAGTTCACACGGCGGCGAGCTTTCCATCGACTTCGCGTTGCGATATCCGAAAGTCGTTGAGCAGTTGGTGCTGGTGGGAGCTGTGGTCAGCGGAATGCCTTACTCCGACCACTTCCTGAACCGCGGAATGGCCAATTCGCAGCCGTTCGAGAAGAACGATGTGGCTGGCGGCCTGGCGAATTGGGCTAAAGATAAGTATCTGCTTGCGCCCGGACACGAGGCGGCGCAGAAGCGCCTGCTTGCCCTGCTGACGGCGAATCCGCAGGACATGACGCACAGCGATTACGCGCGTCCGACGATGCCGGCGCTCGGGCGCCTGCACGAGATTCGCGTTCCTACGTTAATCCTTGTAGGGGATGCGGACATTCCCGACGTGCATGCGCATGCTGGAGCGATTGAGGCGGGAATCTCGGGATCGAAACGTGTGGTGATCAGCGATGCTGGACATTTGATGTATTTGGAAAAGCCGGCGGAGTTCAGCCGTCAGGTGATCGGCTTCATCGAATCGAATGAGTAGGAAACGCAAATGAGCCACGGATTTTCGCGGATCGACACGGATAGGGCGGAATGCTGAGCGCTAAGAATCCAAAGCGAGGAAGCGCTAGCTTGCTGATCAAGGGCGGCCACTTGATCGATCCGGCGGCGAAGATCAACGCGCCGATGGATGTTCTGCTGCGCGATGGCCGCGTGGCCGAGGTTGCGCTCCCCAATAAGGTGCGTGGCGGCGCCGATGAGAAGTTCGATGCGCGCGGGCTGATCGTTGCCCCGGGATTTATCGACCTGCATGTTCACTTGCGCGAGCCGGGGCAAGGTTACAAAGAGACAATTGCCACGGGGACTGCCGCCGCGGCTGCTGGAGG
>PLKR01000272.1:2933-3810 GCA_003140655.1 Acidobacteriaceae bacterium
GCGCTCACGGATTTTGCAGCCTTGCAGCGCGCTGGAGCAGTGGCTGTCACCGACGACGGCAAGCCCATCCTTGACGACGAGGTCATGCGCGCGGCCCTGCGGCTCGGGGCTGAGTTGAACCTGCCAGTGGTGCAGCACGCCGAAGATACGCGGCTCACGGAGCACTGCTCCATGCACGAAGGGCCTACAAGTTTTCGGCTTGGCCTGCGCGGCATGCCGGCTGCCGCCGAAGCCGGCATTGTGGACCGCGACGTCAATCTAGCGCAGCAGATTCGCGAATCGCGCCTGCACGTGGCGCATCTTTCCACTTCCGATGCGCTCAAGGCGGTGCGCCGCGGCAAACGCGCCAAGGCCCGCGTCACCTGCGAGGTTACGCCGCACCACTTCACTTTGTTCGACGAAGACGTAGGCGAGTACGACACGAATTTCAAGATGAACCCGCCGCTGCGCTCCGCGACAGATCGTGAAGCGATTCTGGTCGCGCTCGGCGACGGCACCGTCGATGCCATCGCCACGGACCACGCGCCGCACGCCACGCACGAAAAACAGGTGGAGTTCGAGCGCGCCGCCTTCGGCATTACTGGACTCGAAACCGCATTGGCGCTGGCCATTACCAAGCTTCACCGCGAGCACAAGATCCCGCTCACCCGCATCGTCGAACTCTTTACCGCTGGGCCCGCGCGGGTCTTCGATCTCCGCGGGCGCGGATCGCTGCAACGCGGCGACTTCGGCGATGTGACCATCTTCGACGCTAAGAAGCGCTGGACGTTTGAAGCTGCCAAGTCGCGATCGTTGTCGCGGAATACTCCGTTTGATGGTTGGCAGTTTACGGGGAGGGTTGCGGCGACGATTGTGGGCGGGAAGATGGTGTACCGGG
>PLKR01000292.1:0-2221 GCA_003140655.1 Acidobacteriaceae bacterium
AAGCACGTCCCGTTCGCCAGCAACCCACACATAGATCGTGGGCAGTAGGAAGATACTCATGATGAGGGCCGCGATCAGGCCTCCGACGATCACGATCGCGAACGGGCGCTGAGAGTCGGACCCAATGGCGTGCGAAAGCGCGGNNNCGGTTTGCACCGACACGCCGAAGAGAGCCAGGAAGCCGACACCGGAGGAAACGCTGAAATTAGTGCCGGTAAACCAAAGAGCAAGCAGCCCGCCAATCGGTGCGATGGCGATGTTTGCCATAATCAACAGCGCCCACTTGAAGGATTTGAACATCGTATAAAGGATGATGAAGATGATAAGGATGGTGATGGGGAGTACGATAAGCAGCCGCGCGTTGGCTCTCTTCTGGCTCGCGTATTCCCCCTCCCAATCGAGAGTGTATCCGGTGGGCAATTTGACTTGTTCGTTCACCTTTTTGATCGCCTCCTCCACCGTGCTGCCCAGGTCTCGGCCGCGGACACTGTACTTGATGGCAACATAACGCCGATTGCCCTCGCGGTAGACTTCCGAAGCCTCATCCGTTACGCGGATCTTGCAGAGCTGTGCCAGCGATACACGCTCTCCAGAGGGCGATAGCAGCCGAATATTCTCGATCGCTTCCTTCGTATCCCGGTATGGTGGGAGATAGCGCAGGGTAAGATCGTATCGCTCCTCGCCCTTTAGGACTTGGGTGAGCGCACTACCTCCCACAGCGGTCTGAACTGCATCCTGCACGTCCGCGACGTTGATCTGGTAACGAGCGGCTGCGTCGCGGTCGACAGCCACGTTCAGATTGGGCTGGCCCAGCACGCGAAAGACCCCAAGATCCTCAACCCCCTTTATTTGGGACATGATCTTGACGATCTCATCGCTTTTTTCCTCAAGAACTTTCAAATCATCGCCGTAGATCTTCGTGGCCAACGCGCCTTTGACTCCGCTCACGGCCTCTTCCATGTTGTCTTCGATAGGCTGAGAAAAGCCCCAGACGACGCCTGGGATCTTGTCGAGTTCGCGATTCATGGCTGCGATCAGTTCGTCTTTGTCCTGGTGAAAGACCGGCCGCCATTCTTCTTTCGGTTTGAGGTCAACGAAGAACTCGGTATTAAAAAAGCCTGTTGTATCCGTCCCGTCATCCGGGCGCCCCGTTTGACTGGTGCATTGCGGGACCTCGGGGAAAGAGCAAAGTATGACCCGCGCTTGATTTGACACCCGAATACCCTCGTCCGGCCCGGTGCTGGGCGCAAGCGTGCCCCGCACCCAGAGCGCGCCTTCGTCGAGGTGAGGCAGGAATTCGGAGCCGATGGTGCCGCTGAAGGCGAGATAATTCCCCACCGCTGCCAGCAACACACACACACCAATTGTGATGGCACGATGGCGAATGGCCCAGCGAACCGCGACCCGGTAGCGCTCAATCAGGAAGTGCATGATGGGGTTGTGCCATTCGCGCGCACCCTTGGCGAAGGCAAAACTGGCCAGCACGGGTGTAATCAAGATCGAGAACAGCAAAGCCCCGAGCAGCGCAAAGGCTACGGTCCAGGCCATGGGATGAAAAAGCCGTCCCTCGACGCGTTGCAGGGTGAAGATCGGCAAATAAGCCGTGATGATGATGGCAATCGCGTAGAACACCGGCCGCTGCACTTCGTGCGAGGCCTCGCTGATTTTTTCGTTTGGCGTCTTGACCCCATGCTCCTGGCCCAGGTGTCGGACAATGTTTTCCACCATCACCACTGCGCCATCGACCACCATGCCAAAATCCAGGGCACCGAGAGACAGAAGGTTCGCAGGAATGCCCCGCAAGTCCAGACAGATCGACGCAAACAACAGCGAAAATGGAATGGTCGCCGCCACGATCAGCGCGCCTCGGATGTTGCCGAGAAATAAGAACAGGATGATCGAGACCAGGATCATTCCTTCCGTCAGGTTGTGGAGCACCGTGTGGCTGGTGAAGTGAACCAGATCGCTGCGATCGATGAAGGGAACAATCTTCACTCCCGGAGGCAGAATCTGGTTGTTCAGTTCCTCCACCTTCTTGTGGATGCCTTGCAGCGCCGTATCCGCCGCTGCGCCTTTGCGCAACAGCACGATGCCTGACACCACATCGTCGTTATCGATGATCTTCCCGTTCTCCCGGTGAATGGCTTTGGCAAACTGGCCGAGCCGGATCTTTGGACCTTGCGAAACCACGGCAATGTCCTTCACCCGGAGCGGTGTGCCA
>PLKR01000292.1:2240-3816 GCA_003140655.1 Acidobacteriaceae bacterium
TTGTTGTTGGTGAGTTGCTGCTCGACCTGGGCCAGGCTCAGGCCATAAGCGACCAGTTTGTTTGGATCGACGCGCACCTGGTATTCGCGCGTGGGGCCGCCGAAGCTGGAAACATCGACAATATCTGGCACTGATTTGAAATTCTTTTCGACAACCCAGTCTTCGAGGGACTTAAGCTCCATCGGGTCATAGGCCGGATTTGTGCTGCGCAGCGTGAAGAAATAAATTTGGCCGACGGGGCTCCAATCCGTGCCCATTTGCGGATTGACGCCCGGGGGAAGCGTGACCTGGCTCAACCGCTCCAGCACCCGCTCCCGGTTCCAGTCGTTGTCCGATTCGTCATCGAAGATCAGCTTCAGGTCAGACAGCCCGAAGAGCGAGAACGAACGCAGGTGCACGACATGCGGGATGCCGTTCATCACGACCTCGAGCGGAATCGTGACCTGCTGTTCGATTTGTTCCGCCGAAATCCCCGGCCATTGCGTAATGACCTCTACGTAGTTGTCGGCTACATCGGGATAGGCCTCAATGGGCAGCCGCTTGAACGAAACGATGCCTCCGGCAAAAAGGATCAGCGCCAGAGCCAGGACGAGCAGCCGGTTGTTGAGCGCAAAATCGACGACGCGGCGAATCATCTATTGCTCCGTACTTACTGCTCCACCGTGTTTTGCAGTGCCAAAGCGTTGGAGACCACTTGATCTCCGGGCTTGATGCCGGAAACAACCTCCTGCGTGTTGCCGGGAAGCATGTTTCCGGTGACTACTTCCAGACGCTTGAAATGTCCGGCGCGTAGCGGTGTGTAAACCCACTCGCGATCATGCAAGTGCAGAATTGCCGCTGCTGGAACCGCAGTCCGCATTTCCGGCTGCTTTCCGTAGAAGGTGGCAGTAACGAACATGCCCACGCGCATCAGACCGGGGTTGGCGACTTCGAGCCGAACCTTTGCGGTGCGTAAGTTGGGATCGAGAACCGGCAGGATGTTATCGACGCGCCCTTTAAAGGTCTGATTGGGATAGGCGTTCAGGCGGATATCGGCATACTCGCCTACGCGTACAGCGTCGAGATCGTTTTCGTAAACGTCGCAGATGATCCAGACATAGGAAAGATCGGAGATGGTGAAGGGATTGGGCGAGCCCAAACCCGAAACGCCCGACGCGATTGTAACCTGCTGGTCGGTGATCACACCCGATGTTGGAGCGGTGATGTCAACGATGCCCGAAGGATGGTCTTTGTCGATGCCGAGCGTCCGCAACTGTTCGGTTGCCGCATTCAGATCGACCTTGGCATCCTGCGCGGCGTCTTCCGCTTGTTCCAGCGCGCTCTTGGCGATCGCGCCATTCTCGTAAAGAGTCTGCGCCCGTTCGAGCTGTATGCGAGCCAACCGCTCATCGTTCTCGGCCTTCAAATATGTCTGGTAAGCTCCGGAGACATCGTTGCTGCGGACTCTGAGCAATAGCTGGCCTTTTGTCACCACATCACCCAGCCGGGCTTTGATTTCCACGACCCGTCCTGCAGCGAGCGAGATCACGGGTACGGCGCGGTTGATATCGGGTTGCACCACGCCGGTGACATTCAA
>PLKR01000292.1:3882-4138 GCA_003140655.1 Acidobacteriaceae bacterium
AGAGCCAGACAGAGCGCAGCCCCGGCTAAATGTTCGAAGCGTCGGTTTTTCATTGCATAACCTCTCGCCCAACCGCCTGGTTCAACTGCGCCGCCGCGGTCAAGTACGAACCCACCAAGTTCACGTAGTTCAGTTGCACACTGCGGTAGTCGCTCTCCGCATTCAAGAAATCGAGCAGCGAAGCGCCGCCGTGCTGATAAGAAAATAAAATCGTGTCGCGCACCCGCACCGCTTGCGCCAGATATTTCTGTTTGTA
>PLKR01000257.1 GCA_003140655.1 Acidobacteriaceae bacterium
CACTTGCTCGACGCGATAGCCTGCCACTTGCAGCGGAACCAGGTCGCGGGCCAGGGTCGCGGGGTCGCACGATACGTAGGTCAGGCGAGGCGCGCTTAGGCTGGCAAGCGCGCGTGCGACGGAATCTCCTAATCCACTTCTGGGCGGGTCCACTACTACCAGGTCGGGCGTCTGCAAGGGAAGTGCGCCCACGCGGTGCGTGTACTCGGTGAGATATTGTTCGGTCGTCGCTCGAACCGCCTTTCCATTCACGGGCAGATTGTATTGAAGATCGCTGGAGGCTGTCTGTGACGACTCAACCGAAACGATGTGACGGAAGTTACAGGCTAGGGCTGTGGAAAACAGTCCTACACCAGCGTAGAGATCGAGCGCCAGATCACCGGAGCGGCCCGCCGTGACAATGTTGACGAGCTCATCGGCAAGAAAACGGTTGGTCTGGAAGAATGCAGCGGCACTGACGCGGTAGGCGAGCGCCTTATTCCGATGGGTTAATTCCTGCGCGCCGACCGCGACCAGCGGCTCGTGCACGCCTTTTTGCGGTTCGCGGAATGCGACCACGCCCACGATCTCTGGCATAGTTGCGCACAATTCTTCGGCCCATGCCCGCACTGCGGCGCGGCGAGCCTCAGGAGCGCACAAGAACTCGAGGAGTATTTTTGTGTCGTCGGCATTGGAGAAGAACTCGACCTCGCGCACTCCTTCTACTGCTTTGCCCGCTCGTCCAGCTTGCCACAGGGCTGCAATGCCACGGTTGATGAGCGGCGAGCTGATCGGACACTCCTCGACCGGAAGCAGTTGGTGCGATGCGAACTTGAAGTAGCCTGCCGCGAACTCAGGTTGCGTTCGTACCTGCAAGCGCGAACGATTGCGATAGTTCCAGGGCGGCGAGGGATGGACCTGAATTTCGCACTGCAGATCGAGCTTGGCAATGCGCCGCAGGTTCTCGCGCAGGATTTCTTTCTTGATTTCGAGTTGATGCTCGTAGCTGGCATGCTGATAGTGGCATCCGCCGCAGCGGCTGAAATGTGGACACGGCGGCTGGATGCGGTGCGGGGAAGGTTCTAAGATTGCGCTGGCCTGGGCTCGCGCAAAGCCGGACTTTTCTTCGGTAAGTGCCGCTTCGATTTTCTCTCCAGCTAGAACAAAGGGGAGGAAAACGGCCTTGCCGCGTCCGCAGGCTTTATTGCCGGACAATCCGGCAGGAAGGCGAGCGAGTCCGTCGCCGCCGTAGATGAGCTTTTCAATGTCCAGGAGCAAGAGTTGATTCTACGGCATGAGAGAAGATGGGAGGATTGCCGATTGTCAATTTCCAATTGCCGATTGCTAACTGAAGAAACGATTTTGCTCCTCAATGGACAATTGGAAACTGCAAATTGGAGCTCCTACAGTGCCCGTCCTGCCGCCGCACCTGAGGCCCATGCCCACTGAAAATTGAAACCGCCGAGATGGCCGGTCACGTCCACTACCTCGCCGATGAAGAACAGGCCCGGGACTTTGTGGGTCTCCATCGTTTTGGCCGAGAGTTCGTCCGCGTCGACGCCGCCTGCCGTAACTTCGGCTTTCTCGTAGCCTTCTGTTCCGGTTGGTGAGATCGTCCAGGCATGCATCTGCTTTTCCAGGTCAGCTAGCGCATGATTCGTCCAGGAAGTGGGGGCGTGTGCGTCCAACCAACGGTCCGCGAAGCGATGAGGGAGAAACTTTCGCAACTCCGCCTGGAGTGTGGTCTGGTTTCTTGTTGTTGTTGAATTGCGAAATGCTGCGGTCACCTCGCGTCCGGGGGCGAGATCGATCAGGATCGGCTGCGGCTTTTTCCAGTATGACGAGACCTGCAGGATCGCCGGACCGCTCAGGCCGCGATGCGTGATCAACATCTTCTCGTGAAACTGTTGCCTGCCGTCTTGCGTATTCACCGACGCAATCACTTCCGTCGAAACGCCCGCCAGATCGCAGTAGCGCGAAGAATCCTCCGCGTTGAGCAGCAGCGGCACCAGGCCCGGCCAGGGCTCTCGGATGGCAAGCCCGAACTGCCGCGCCAGATCGTAGCCGAACGACGTCGCGCCGATCTTCGGAATTGAAAGGCCTCCGGTCGCGACCACCAGCGCCGCAGCCTTGAACTCCGCGTTGCCCGAGCGCACGATGAAGTCAGTCATTCGCTCGACCTCGCGAATTTCCGTATTCGGAAAGATGCTTACCCCGGCGTGCTGGCATTCGGCCTCGAGCATCGCGAGGATGTCGCGCGCAGAGTGGTCGCAGAAAAGCTGGCCCAGAGTTTTCTCGTGATAGGGGATGCCGTGCTTTTCGACTAGCGCGATGAAATCCGACGGGGTGTAGCGGGCTAACGCAGACTTGGCGAAGTGTGGATTCGAGGAAAGAAAGTTCTGCGGCTTGCAATCAATATTGGTGAAGTTGCAGCGTCCGCCACCGGAGATGAGAATTTTCTTGCCGAGTCGGTCCGCACGTTCGAGCACGGCAACGCGCCGGCCGCGTTTGCCGGCTTCGATTGCGCACATCAGTCCCGCCGCGCCTCCACCGAGGATGAGAGCATCGAAGGAATGAGTCATGAGTAGATAATTCAGGGGCTAAAGCCCGCATTCCTTGTGGAACTCGACGCGGCGCTGAAAGCGCCGCTCTTCCACGTTGCTGCAGGCGTCCGTGAAGAGCATAGGTCACATGTAAAACAGGCTCAGGCGCGGCAGGCCGTATTTTTCCAGAAGGCGCTTGTGGACGTATTGCTTCTGAAGTTGCTCGATCTGCACTGCCGCCATCTTGCGCCGGTAGGGCGACAGTTCGCGATCGGCCTGGGCGCGAACGGTCACGATGTCGTCATCCGGAGTAGCGGCGAGCAGCGCGGCGAAAAGTTTCTCTTCGATCACGGTAAGGTGGCGCTCCAG
>PLKR01000413.1:0-2298 GCA_003140655.1 Acidobacteriaceae bacterium
AGCGTGACTGCGAATCCTTCCGCCGCGCCCAGCATGGCGTAGGCAATGCCGGTGTTGCCGCTGGTGGCGTCGAGCAGCGTCTTGCCGGGACTGAACTGGCCGCTACGGCGGCCTTCGGCAACGATGTTGAGGGCGGCGCGGTCTTTCACCGAACCGCCGGGGTTGTGCCATTCGGCCTTGCCCAAAAGTGTCACACCGGGCAGATGTGCTGTGAGCGGATCAAAGCGGAGCAGCGGCGTATTGCCGATGCGCTCCAGCAGACTCAGCCCCGGGCGGGGGATGGCGGGTTCCGGCGCATGATGCGCGGAAAAAGTTGCCGCCAGCTTGGCTGAACTCTGACCCATATTCGAACTATCCCTTGGTGACTAACGTAATATGCAAGAAAGGGCGAAACACGCTATGTAATATGGTGTCTTTNNTTTAGATGACACAGATTGCAAGTCCGATGCAGCTCCCAGAGTAACACTGCACAGTTTGCGCGGAGCCTGCATCTAAGAGAGAGATTGGAAGCGTAGAGAAAATGTCGAAAGCAATAGAAGCACGAACTTACGACGAAGCGCTGGCCTGGTTGCGCGAGCACGGTTTCGATGTGACGGAAGCGCCGGGCATGAACGGGCGCGTGTTCCTCAGAAAATACAACGTATCGGCCGCCATTCAGAAGACAGCCGAGGATGGCGTGAAGATTTTCGCCTATCCCGGATACCTGATCGGCAGCGAGATCTCGAAGCTGGTCAACCGTGGCTACCAGCAGTTCTTGAAGAATTCGAAGACGGAAGTGCCGGCGACTGCCGACCACCTCAAGGCATTGCAGTCGTTTGCGGAAGAGCTGAAAGTCGCGCTCGGCTTGCCCAGCCTTTACAACGAGTCGCTAGGGACGGTGAGCGACTCCTACCATTACGATCGCCTTAAGGACGACGACAAAGCGCCCGTGGATCGGCCGAAGCGGCCCTGGGAAGTTGCCGGCAAAGCGGTCGCCTTCAAGAAGGGCCGGGCGTAGGTTCTTAGAATCGCTGCGGCTCCGTCGAAATCCTCCCGTAATTGCCTCCCGTCGTGCGAAACTGGTGCGCCCTGTTTAGCGAGATCCGGAGGTTTGCATGCGCAGCCGGTTTGTCCTCTACTTTTTTTTCTCTTCTTGCTGTTTACCGATGATGCCCGTTGCAAACAGTGGTCAGGCGCTCGCCCAGGACACGTCGGGCAGCTATGGCAACGACCGGAAAGCCGTCGAGCGCGTGTTGCGCACGCAGCAGGAGGCCTGGAACCGGCACGATCTGGAAGGCTTCATGGCGGGCTACTGGAATTCTCAGCATCTGACGTTCTTCTCTGACGGGACCGAACAGGACGGATGGCAGGCCACGATGGACCGTTATCTCGCTAAGTATGCGAGCCCCGGGCGCGAGATGGGGAAGCTGGAGTTCTCTGGCTTGCGGGTCGAAGTGNNGAGTCAGGACGCGGCCTTTGTGCGCGGTTCGTGGAAGTTGACGATGTCCGATGGCAAGACGCCGCATGGATTGTTCACGCTGGTGTTCCGAAAGTTTCCCGAGGGATGGAAGATTGTGCACGACCATACTTCGGCGGCGGAATGAGCGCTTCCGGCTGCTAGCTTCTGGCTTCCAGCTCACCCTCGCTTCTTTGCTCGTACCTGCACTCGGGTGCCCTCGGGGAGCTTGCCGTTCACTAATTCCACGACGCCGTTGCGGATTACGCCTTCGAGTTCCTGCTGGGCGGGATTGGGAGCGGGCGAGGGATGCACGGGCGAGTCGCTCGTGGCCACATGTTCCTTGCTACGGCCTGTGCCTTTGTCCATGGCTTCGTTGGCGAGGCCATCGGCTTCCTGGTTGTGTTCGCGGAGGGCGTGGCCTATGGAAAACCATTCCAGCTGGGCGATCAGTTCTTGGGCGCGGCCGTGGAGATCCTTGAGAGTGGGATTCTTTACTTTGTAGATGCCTTTGATCTGGCGGACCAGCAGCTCGGAATCGCTGATCAGCTTAAGGGCTTTGGGGCCGTGCTGGAGAGCGTATTCGAGGGCCGCGATCAAGCCCTGGTACTCGGCGAAATTGTTGGTCTGGTGGCCGAGGTACTCGCTGAGATGGGCGACCTTGCGTCCGGACTGATCCTGGATGACTACGCCGTAGCCGGCGGGGCCGGGGTTGCCGCGTGCGCCGCCGTCACTGTGAGCGATGAGGTGGTGCTCGGGAGGATTCTCGCGGGAGTCCGCGCGATGAGGGAAGAGAGATTTGGTTCCGGAGGTGCGGGGGTAGGGCATGGACACGAGTTTACAACGTATCGAACAGACCTCGA
>PLKR01000413.1:2305-4099 GCA_003140655.1 Acidobacteriaceae bacterium
GGGCAGGTTGGCGGATAGGATGCGCTCTTGCGCGGCTTTCAGGTTGTAGGGCGTGCGGTGGAAGTGGACGATCTGGGCTTCGGTGTCGAACAGGGCGAAGGCGGCGCGCCAATCTCCGTCGCGCGGCTGCCCGATTGAGCCGGGATTGATCATGTAACGTGTCGCCGGTTTCAGTTGCAACGGGACCGACTCGGCTTGTCCGACGGTGCGGTATTCGGGACGGAAGCCATCAGCGCTTGAACCGTTGACAAAGAATCCGCCCTGCAGGTGAGTGTGGCCGAAGAATGTGAGCGGTGTGGCGAGTGCGAGGAGCGGGACGAGCGCATCGCCGATGGAAACGACATAGGCATCTTCGTCGTCCGGCGAGCCGTGAACCAGATGCGCCTGAGGAAAACCTTCCAGAGAAATCGGACCTTGCGGCAAAGAGTGCAGCCATTGGTGGTGCTCTGGAGTCAACTGGTCGCGGGTCCAGATGGCGGAGGTGGCGGCCATAGGGTTGAAATCTTCCAGGTCAATCAGGCCGGTCGCAGCCTTGTCGTGATTGCCCCGGACGAAAATCTTTCCCAGGGTGCGGGAGCGCTCGATGACCTCATTGGGGCTGGCGCCGTAGCCGACGACGTCGCCGAGGTTGGCAACGAGATCGAACGGTGGAGCTGCCGCCAGGCAGGCCTCCAGCGCTTCGAGGTTGGCGTGAATGTCGCTAAGCAGCAGTATGCGCAATGTGCACCAGACAAAATGGCGATTATAGACCAGCGGAGAGATTAACAGTGGATGGCATTCCAGGTAGTGCCATAAATTCATTCAACACAAGGGATCATTCGGCTTCGCTCAGGGCAGGCACCGAGGAAGGCAGAGTCAGGATGCCACTGGCTCTCACGACTACCGTTTTGGGTTGAGCACGGGGCAGCGGGCCCAATGGCCTTCGGCAACCTCTACTAGCGGCGGGAGGGCGCGGGTGCATTCGGGGACGCGGAATGCGCAACGCGGCTCGAAGGCACATCCGGGGGGCATGGCGTGCAGCGGCGGGACCGTGCCTTCGATCGTTTCCAGAGGATCGCCACGCTTCGTCTTGAGGTCGGGCACGGAGTGCAGAAGACCGCGCGTATAGGGATGTGCCGGGGACCGAAAGATTTCATGCCTGGTGCCGAGCTCCACCACGCTGCCGGCATACATCACGGCCACTCTGCCGGCGACCTGGGAAACGACGGCGAGATCGTGCGAGATGAAGAGCATGGCCAAGCCGAATTTGGCGCGGAGCTCTGCGAGCAGATCGAGTATCTGGGCCTGGATGGTGACATCGAGCGCGGTGGTGGGCTCGTCGGCGATGAGCAACTGAGGGCGGTTGACGATGGCCATGGCGATCATCACGCGCTGGCGCATGCCGCCGGAGAGCTGGTGGGGATAGTCGCGGGAGCGGCGGTCGGGTTCGGGGATGGCGACATCCGTCATGGCTTGAACGGCAAGGCTGCCGGCCTCGCTCTTGGAATGCGTGCCGTGAGCCAGTATGGCCTCCGCGATCTGGTCGCCGACCCGCATGACGGGATTGAGAGCGGTCATCGGTTCCTGGAAGATCATGGCGATGCGCGAGCCGCGCAGCTGGCGCATGGAGTCGTCGGGCAGCGCAGGGAGACTGCTGGTTGTACCGTTCTCCGAAAAGAAAATCTCACCGGAGACCCTTGCCTGGGGCGGCAGCAGGCGCATGATGGCGAGAGAAGTAATGGATTTGCCGGAGCCGGATTCGCCGACCAGGCCGAGGACTTCGCCGGGAGCGATGGAGAAGCTGAGGTCGCGGAC
>PLKR01000413.1:4153-5992 GCA_003140655.1 Acidobacteriaceae bacterium
GGCAGGCCGTTCTTATTGTTGCCGATTACTACTACCTTGGTGTTGGCGCTCTTGGCGAGGTTCTCCGTGGCTTCGATACCCTTCCACTCCAGGAGTTGGGCACTGATGCCTTGGGCTACTATCTGCTGGAAGTCGCGGACGCCGGCGGCTTCGATGCGCTTGCGCTGTGCCTCCTGAGTTTCTTTTTGCAGACGGAAGTTCATGGCCAGCGATTCCTGCTCGGCCTGCTGTTTGGCTTCGATGGCGGCCTTCAGTGTGGCGGGCAGTTGGATGTCGCGCAAGAGAACGTTCTCGACGGTCAGGCCGCGCTGATTGAGTTGCTGGCTGACCTGATCGTAAATCTGCTTGGCTACCATTTCGCGTTCGCCCGTGTAGAGAGCGTTGGCGGTGTGGGAGGCGGTTGCTTCGCGAATGGCGGAGCGGAGGGTGGGCTCGACCACGACGTTTTCGTAGTCGGCGCCAATCTTCTGGAAAACGTCGGAAGCGTGGTCGGGATTGAGATGGTAAATGAGCGAGGTATCCAGACTCATCATCAGACCTTCGCTGGAAGGTACGCTGGCAGATTCTTTCAGGGTCTGCGTCTGGATGGACAGTTCGTTATTGGTCTTCAGGGGATTGATGAGGTGAATGCCCTCGCCCAGGGTGCCACCGGTTTGCACTTTGCCGAAAAGCGTGAGGACGCCGACGTGGCCGGTGCCTACTTTTGTCACGGAACTGAACAGCAAAATCACTAGTAAGAATGCGGCAATGCCAAGTCCGATCAGGCGCAGCAGTCCGCCGCCGCCCCCGCCACCATCAATAATTCTGCCCCGAGCGCTGTCGTAAATCGTCATTGTTGTTTCTCCCTTGTATTCTTTTTCATTCTACGGCAGGCGGAACATCGAGCGTATTTTGACTGCGGCTGAGCTAAACTCGCACGGTCCTGAATCTTCCCGTTCTGCTGCGCATCTTTTATGATTACAGCTATGAGTAAGATTCACATCCCTACGCCGCTCCGACAGTATGTGGGCAAGCAATCCACGGTGGAAGTGAAGGCTGGGACCGTGGGCGAAGCTATGACGGCGCTGGTGGCGCAGCATCCCGATGTGCGCCGGCATCTTTACACCGAGGACGGCAAGCTGCGCGCCTTCGTCAACCTCTATGTGAACGATGAGGACATCCGCTACCTGCAAAAAGAGGCAACGGCAGTAAAGGACGGTGATAACATTTCCATCGTGCCTTCCATAGCTGGAGGCGCGCGGAAAATGCACCATGCTTCTGTCATCCCGAGCGAAGCGCAAGGATCCAGGTTGCTGCTTGTAGTACACGAAATGACGTGACGCAAGCAAGAACCCAGATCGCTCGCTTCGCTCGGGATGACAATCGTTTTCGGTGGTAGCGTTCGGTCCTGATTCGCAAATCCGGCAACTCCAGAATTTCAACTGAGAACTTTATGGCCACAACCATCACCGAAATTCCAGTGACCCTGAGCAAGGATGAAATCCTGCGTTACTCGCGCCACCTGATCATGCCGGAAGTCGGCATGGAGGGACAGCAAAAGCTGAAGGCGGCGCGAGTGCTGTGCATTGGCACGGGTGGGCTGGGATCGCCGCTGGCGTTGTATCTTGCGGCCGCGGGCGTGGGCACGCTGGGACTGGTGGATTTCGATGTGGTGGATTACACCAACCTACAGCGGCAGATCATTCACTCCACCGCCGATGTAGGGCGGAAGAAACTGGATTCCGCTGCGGAGAAACTGGCGGCAATCAATCCGTTCCTGAATATTCGGAAGTTCGACATGCGGTTGAGCAGCGAGAACGCGCTGGAACTCTTCCGCGAGTTCGACATCATTGCCGACGG
>PLKR01000413.1:6074-9045 GCA_003140655.1 Acidobacteriaceae bacterium
GCGGGCGAACCGCTGATCGGACGCCTGCTGCTGATTGACGCGCTGGGCATGAAGTTCCGCGAACTCAGGCTGCGCAGGAATCCGGATTGCCCGGTTTGCGGTACGCATCCGACCGTCACGAAGCTGATAGACTACAACGAGTTTTGCGGCATTCGTGGGGAGGAAAAGCCGGTGGGGACTGGAGTTCCGGAAATTCAAGTGGAAGAATTGAAGCGGCGTATGGACGCCAAAGAGGATCTCTTCGTGCTTGATGTGCGCGAGCCGCATGAATATCAAATCTGCAACATTGGCGGACATCTGATTCCGCTGAACGACCTGCCTAATCGCGTGCATGAACTGGATTCCAGCCGCGAAATCGTGGTTCATTGCAAGATGGGTGGGCGAAGCGCGAAGGCGGTCGCGTTCCTGCAGCAATCGGGGTTCACCAAAGTGCACAATCTGGCGGGCGGGATTACTGCTTGGGCCGAGCGCGTGGATCCGAAGGTGCCAAAGTACTGAGAGCAGTGGACAGTGGCCGGTGATCAGTGGACAGTCTTAAGGGAGCGCGTTCGCGCTCCCTTTTCTATTGGCGCAGTGTTGGAAGATTTGGATTGAACATCGTTTCCAGCAAGAGGATAATGTCGGTTCCCCGGGTTTTCCCCCAACATTCTGAAGATTCTTGTGGCCGGAGGGTCGCTAATGAAAATGTATCTGTCTGTATTGCTGGCTGGCGTTTGCTCCTTCTTGTCGCTGGGCTCGGCTTCCTTCGCGCAACAGGAGCAGAAGGGGCTTGCTGACTCAGAGAAAGCGAGGGTTTTCATAACCGACAGTCAGTCGTGGTCGATCGCCGGGGCAAGCGGAGGGGGTGGAGGAGCGTACGGAGGCAGTATGGCCGGCGGAGCTCGTCCGCAAACGGCCGAGATCATCAAGACCTTCGGGGAGCGATGTCCCCAGGTGATGATTAACAACATTCAAACTAAGACGGATTACATCGTGCTCCTTGACCACGAGGGCGGCAAGGGGGCATTGCGGCATAAGAACAAAGTGGCGGTGTTCGCGCGGGTTTCAGGCGATTCCGTTGTGAGCAAATCGACGCTCTCGCTGGGTGGCTCGGTGCAGGATGCCTGCGAAGCGATTCTTAAAGACTGGACTGACCATGGTGCAGCGATTCGCGCCGCTGCGGCTGCGGCGGCTGCAGAACAGAGTAAGCCTGCTTCGGCTCCGCAGCCGGTTGCGGCCGTAGCCGCCACTCCGGCGGCTGTTTCCACGTGCAAGCTGGCTCTAGTTTCCGTCCCCGATGGTGCTGATATCGAAATCGATGGCAGTTTCGTTGGCAACACGCCTTCTGATGTTCAGGTCACAGAGGGAGATCACACGGTAACCGTGAAGAAAGCAGGATTCAAGGACTGGGAGCGGAAGCTGAAAGTTAGTGGCGGCAGCAGCGTGCATCTGAACGCGGAGTTGGAGAAGGCGGCGACTCCATAGTGTCGCCTCGCTTCGCTCGACTGGACAGTCCTTTCGGCTCCGCTCAGGGCAGGCTGAGGCGGCTGTTCCCACATAGGCTCGCTTCGTTCCGGCAGAGCCAGGGAAGAAACAGGGAGCACAATTTGTGCTCCCCGTTGATCTTCTGGATTGTGCTGCAGTTACTTGCTGGAACCGGCCTGCATTCCGTCGCTGGCTTCACCCAACTCCAGAGAAAGCCTTTTCCCCTGGAAGCGGATACCGGCTAGAGAATTGGGCCCGCTGTCATTCTTCCGGGTCACGGCAGCATCGTCGGCGGCTGGCGTCCCCAGTTCAACCACGTGCGCTGGCGCTTTTGCCACGAGGTTCTTGCCTTGCAGGATGCTTAGTTCGACGTTGGGACCGTCGCCTTCCCACTGGACTACGTAGTCTCCCGCCTTCAGCGTTGTTCCGTTGACTGTTACAGGATGGCTAAGTTGCAAATTGGCTTTGGTTGCAGCAAAGGCGCTCGAAGCCAGCATTAACGCCAACCCCAGCACCAGGGACTTCCATATTGACACTGACACTCTCGCGAACTTCATGACTGCTCCTTTTTCTTTCCCGAAATCACGTCGGGAAACGGTTGGGGCGGCCCGGTTCACGACTTCCGCGAGAAAACCCTTGTGTTTTGCCGCGAATCGCCTACAATGCAACCGCTGGGGTTCAGCGGACAAGCCGCTAGGCCTGTCGCGCTGTGCATGGGGGTTTTCTCACCTGGGCCGCCAAACCGAGAGTGAGAAAATCCCCTGACCCCGCAAGACTCCTGTTGGAAAAGTCCGGCCAGCCTTAGTGCCGCGCTGGCTGCCTACTCGCACTATTACGGAGTCCCTTCACCGAAAGTTCCGTAGTCTTATTCGACGTTACTGGCAACTTCCGATTACACGTCTATGGACGAAGCTTATGCACTTCTGGTAGCAAGAAGCAGTTGTAAATTCATTGTCAAGAGCATGGAACAATAATAGAGATGGAACAGCGGCGGTGTGTTTTGTCTGGCGGGAACCAGGGAACTATCTTATAAGCGGTGTTCGTAATCTCAGGTGTCACTAGTCTTGAATAGGTCTGGGAAGACGCGAATAGCCACGGCAGCCTAAGCTTAGTCTCCGTCGCCATGCTGCCGGTTGACCGACCAGATGCTCGCTTGGTCTTTCTCGAACGGGTAGACGTGCACCATCCAGTTGAAGATAACGGGATGAAAAGTTCCGCCCGAGGCATCGCAGGCTTCCTGCGTGAAGATCGAACCCTTCAAACCAAACTGCGGATGCGGCGCCAGCATGTCCTTGCGATGATCCGGAGGCGGGGCGCAGAAGTTTACGTGCTCGTGCCATTGCGCGACGCTGAGCGGAACGCGCTCGTCGAGTTGATCTTCGCCGAGGCGCTTGGGCGCGGTGTACATTACGCCAATCAGTTTGTAGTCGTCGCCGTGTTTTTCATAGAGCAGCGACGTGGGATGCTCGGGAGTGAAACGAAAGGCGGCTTCCATCGCGTATCCGTA
>PLKR01000413.1:9070-17216 GCA_003140655.1 Acidobacteriaceae bacterium
CCGTCATCTTCATGTGCGGGCCCATGTCCATGTGCCCTTCCATCGAATGCATGGCGTGGGCACTGGCGTCGTTGTCGTTGTCTTTGTCCTTATCTGCGCCCATGGGCATGTCTTTCATATGCATGTTCGACATGTCATGACCTGGCATGTCCATGCCCGGCATGCTCTGCTGGCCGCTGGGCGGGGCGCTGCTCCCGGCGGGTTGCTGCTGGCCCCAGGTCATGCTGGCAAGCAGGAAAAGCGAAATCAGAACGACGATTCGGTCGCGCATGGCAAGTCCCCCACGTTCGATGTTCAGTTGATATTAACCCTCTCGCAGAGGAGTTGTTTCTGCAAGAGAATGAGGTTACCGGAGATTACAGAGGTAACGCTCACTCCCCGGAGAAGCCTAGGTAGTAGTGCAGTCTGGTAAGGAAGCGATCCAAACGCGCGATCATCGTGTCGCAAAAGAACGCCACACTTCGCGCGGCTCGCTTAGATCCTTCGCTGCGCAAAGAACGCTTGCTCAGGATGACAATCAGATGCACCACTGCCGAAGCCTATCGGCGTTTGGCGCGGACAACAGTTTTCTGATACATCTAACTGCTTGAGCCTCGAAACCGTCATCATTCTCTTTTTCGCAGGGATGCTGGGTGGAGCGCTGAACTCGGTTGCCGGTGGCGGCAGCTTCATCGCTTTCCCGGCGCTGCTGTTTACGGGAGTACCGCCGATTCCGGCCAATGCCACGAATACCATTGCTCTGTGGACGGCCGCCGTTGGGAGCGGGGGTGCGTACCGCAGCCGGTTGAATGTACCGCGCCGTATTATGGCGCCCCTGCTGGCGGTGAGCCTGATCGGAGGCGCGGCTGGGGCTGTGCTGCTGCTGAAAACGCCGGCGCAGACTTTCATGCGCGTGCTTCCCTGGCTCACGCTGAGCGCCACTTTATTGTTTGCATTTGGCAAGAAGCTGGCGGGTTCGCGAGGTTCCGTCATTGAACGCGAAACCACGCCGTTGGCGCTGGCGGGCGTCACGCTTTTTCAGCTGCTGGTCGCAGTCTATGGAGGCTACTTCGGCGGCGGCATGGGCATTGTGATGCTGGCCATGCTGGCGACGCTCGGCATGACCGACATCCATGCCATGAACGCCTTGAAGACTGTGATGGTGTTTGTCATCAACGGCGTTGCGGTGGTGGTTTTCATCGTGGAGCGTGCGGTGTACTGGAAGCACGGGCTTGTGATGATCGGCGGAGGAATTCTGGGCGGGTACTTCGGCGCACACTACGCGCAGAAACTGCCGCAGTCCTGGATTCGCGTCTTTGTGGTGCTGGTGGGAGCAGGGATGACGGTCTATTTCTTCGCCAAGGCTTACTGACTCCGTGCGCCTCGGTGTGCGGCGTGGGACGAGTGTTTTCAGCGGGCGGCTTACTACTGCAAAGCCTCGGAGACGTGTTCGTGTACGATCATCCACTTGCCCTCCCGATTTCAAAGACAACGGTCCAGCGGAAGTTGCCCATCTCCAGCGCATTGACCGATTTCCACAGCACACGCTAGAATGGTTGAGTTTGCCTGTACTCGCTGACCCGTTCTGGGGACGCTCGCCTTGGCTGCTGAAGCGCCATGGCGGAAAACACAGCAAGCACTAGGAAGTTCAACAGGCTCCAGGGGTTGCGCCCGTGTGCGCAGGGTTGCGTTTGGTGAGCTGACTTTCACGATATTTTGACGGAGGCAGACCTATGTACGCGGTTATCCGCGCCGGTGGGAAGCAATACCGGGTGGCGCCGGGAGATGTGATTCGAGTGGAGAAACTGGCCACAGGCACCGATGGCCAGGTGGAGTTCCCCGAGATTCTGGCTGTGTCAGGTGGAGAAGGTCAGATCGGCAAACCACAATCGGGAGCGCGAGTCGTCGGTCAACTGGTGGAAGAAGGCCGCGGCGCAAAGATCCTGGTCTTCCATTACAAGCGCAAGAAGCAGTACAAGAAGCTGCGCGGACACCGGCAGTCGTTCACGGCGGTGCGCATCACGGAGATCGCGTTTGACGGGCAGAGTTTCAAAGCTCCGGAATTGCCCAAGAAAGAAGCGAAGGCGAAGAAGGTTGCGGCGGCGGGCGAGCACGAGTCTGAAGAGAAGACCGGTAAGAAGCATGCCAAGAAGAAGGCTGCTCCCAAGAAGAACGCAGCCAAGAAGACAGCAGCGAAGAAGAAATAGTTTGCGAGGGCGAGATGCCCTCGCGACAGCCGCCGGGACGCCGGCGCTAGTTTTCAAGATTAGGAGTTGAAAGTTGATCCATGGCACATAAAAAAGGACAAGGCACTTCACGAAACGGGCGCGACTCGAACGCGCAGCGTCTGGGATTCAAGGCGTTCGGCGGGCAGATCGTGCCCGGCGGGACCATCATCGTGCGCCAGCGCGGCACCCGCGTGAAACCGGGGCTGAATGTGGGCCGCGGCAAAGACGATACCCTGTTTGCCAAAATCACGGGACGCATCAAGTTCCTGAACAAGGGCTCGATGGGCAAGTTCGTGATGGTCGAGCCGATGGAAGTTGCGGAGTAGTTCGCGTTCGTCTGCGCAAATGACATTGCGTCTTAGCGGCCGCTGCGATCTGTCCGACGCGCCTTCAGCCTCGCCTTCGGGACGAGGCTTTTTGTTTTAGACGGACCGTCATCCCGAGCGAAGCGAGGGACCTCGGTTCGTGCCTGCGCCACGAGTGTGGCCGCGCGTCGGCAAACACCAAGGTCCTTCGCTTCGCTCGGGATGACAGGCATGTTCCGAACGTAACCATGTTCATCGATGAGGCGAAAATTCGGGTTAAAGCAGGCGACGGCGGCAATGGCTGCATGGCCTTCCGCCGCGAAAAATATGTTCCGCGTGGCGGACCTTCGGGCGGCGATGGGGGCAAGGGCGGAGACGTGATCATGGAGTCCAGCGAGCGGCATAATACGCTAGTCCACTTCCGTTTCAATCCTGAATACAAGGCTGAGCGCGGACGCCACGGCGAGGGCTCGAATAAGAGCGGGCGCGAAGGGGAAGACATACTCCTGAAGGTTCCAGTCGGGACCATTGTGTATGACGAGGAAACGGGCGAGAAGGTGTTCGACTTTTCAGCCGCCGATCAACGCATGGTGATTGCCCGCGGCGGCCGCGGTGGACGAGGCAATGCGCGCTTCGCCACTTCCGTGCACCAGGCTCCGCGCGAACACGAAGACGGGCGTCCCGGCGAGGAGCACAACTACAAACTCGAACTGAAGCTGCTCGCCGACGTTGGCTTGGTCGGGTATCCGAACGTGGGCAAGTCCACGCTGATCTCCCGCATCTCGGCGGCCCGGCCAAAAATCGCAGACTATCCGTTCACGACTCTGCAACCTAATCTCGGCGTGGTTGCAGTTGGCGAACCCAACAGCGAAATCAGCTTTGTGGTCGCGGACATTCCTGGCTTGATCGAGGGTGCGCACACGGGCTCGGGGTTGGGCACGCAGTTTTTGCGGCACATCGAGCGCACGCGCCTTCTGGTTCACCTAGCCGATGTGTCGGATGCCAGCGGACGCGCTGACATCGTTAAAGATGTGGAAGTGATTCTCGCTGAGTTGGCCAGCTTTGGCGCTCACCTCGAAGAAAAACCGATGATCATGGTCGCGTCGAAGATCGATGTGGCCAACAAAGACAAAGTGGCCGCGCTTAAGCGTTACTGCAAAAAACGCAAACTGAAGCTCTACGAGATTTCGGCCGTGACCGGCAAAGGAATCGACGAACTGAAGTACGCCATGGCCAAGGGAGTGGATGTCTTGCGGGAACAGGCGCTGCAGCAGGCCGAAATCGCGGACAGCCCTAGGCCCTGATTCATGCCGCGACAACCCCTAAAACATCATGAAGAGCTCTTGAATCGCACTCGTTCGGCTTTTTAAGCTTCCAACTTATTGCGGATTGGCCGGGGTGACCTGATTGTTGTCAGCGGGAGATCCAGGGGTTAGCTGGCTGCCGATTACATCGCCTGAAACGATCATCTCGACGCGGCGATTCAACTTGCGCCCGGCCGCAGTGCTGTTGTCGGCGATGGGATCGGCTTTCCCCATTCCCTGTGCCGTCACGTTGTCCATGGAAACTCCCGAACTGACGAGATAGCCGCGCACAGCCCCTGCGCGCTTCTCGGAAAGCGTCTGATTATATTCGTCGCTGCCGATGGAGTCGGTGTAGCCCTCGATTTGCAGTTTCAGGTCGGGATACGCGAGCACAATTCCCGAGATCCGAGCCAGGCGCTCGCGAGCTTCCGGCTTCAGGGTGTACTTGTTGAAATCAAACAGCACGTCGGGCATGCTGACGATGAGCCCACGAGCGGTATCGCGGGTTTGTAAGACCTGATTCAGTTGCGCTAACAAGCGGGCGCGCATTTCTTCTTTTTGGCGAATGGCATCTTGCCGCTGGCGATCCGCCTCCGCGGCAGCCTGTTGTGCGGCCGCGGTTGCAGCTTCCGCCTGCTGCTGTTGTGCCAATGCAGCGGCTTGCTGGCGTTGAGCTTCCGCTTGCGCCTGTTCAGCCTGGGCACGGCGGCGTGCGTCTTCGTCCGCTTGAGCCTGAGCTTGCGCGGCTTGGTCCTGCGCTAAGCGAGCGTCGGCTTCCGCTTTCGCTTGTGCTTCTTCGTGAGCGCGTCTGTCAGCGTCAATGCGTTCCTGCTCTTTGCGGCGCAGGGTCAGGACGCGCGCGTCTTCCGCCATCTGCGTAGCGCCGCGCGCGGCGGTGCCGATAGGGGTGCGGCCCTGTTTCCGCTGCAGGTAGTCTTCGGCCCGTTGCAGCATGTCCTCAGCTTTTGCTAGACTGTCGGGGGCGTACTGCCGGGCGCCGGCGGCCTTCGCAATGGCTACGGCGTTGCGAGCTTCGAGCAGATCTAACGGGACCCTCGGATCAGCCTGGGTGGCGGGAAGCTGGTCGGCGGGGACGTCAATGGTGTACTGCGCACCTTCAAGAACATCGAACTTTGCGTCGATAGGTTCTTCGAATCCCTTGGTTTCCTGGCGAAGAATGTTTTCCGCAACCACTTTGTTGCTGGGGTGGGTAACGGAATAATAGGGCTCCGCGGTCACGATCAGGCCGAATGCCTGCAGATCGGTGGTGACATCAATCTTGTCTTTGCCGTTCTCGCCGGGGAGAACTTCGCCCAGGTTCACCGCGCGGCCTTCGGGAGTGATTGCCCACAACACGTAAGTGAGATACTGACCACCGAAATTGCTTGCCGGCTGCATGTGCGTGAGTTCCGCGCTGATGGCGAGACGCCCAGCTTTGCCATCGACCTTGGCGTGCCCATCGACTTGAGGCATCAGATCTGTGCCACGAAAATCTACCGTGGTAGAGCCGCCGCGGTGACGGTAATTGACGGCTTTGGTGGTGCGCGCATAGACACTCACGCGGAAAATCGGCATCTGATCGTTCTGTCCCGTCTGCTGGTTCATCTGCTGCGGCGCGGCGTCCTGGCCGGAAGCGGAAGGCTGAGTGGGGTGAGGAGAAGCGGGATACAACGGCGCCGCTGAATTATCCTGCGCGAACGTTGCGGCCAAGAACATGACACTTAATAGCGGGACGAAAACAATTCTGTTCATGAGGCTATCCTTTAAATAAGGTGCGTGTTTGATGAAGCGGGTTTGGCATAGGGTTGCCCTCAACCATCTCGTCATAGCGTAAAGGACACACGATTGGTTTGACGATTACATTTGTCGGATTCAGGATGGCGATTGCGATTGTATTCGAAAAACCCGGATTGTGACAGGCGATTTTATAAGACAGGACGAGGGCAAGCCTGCGCTGCAGCCGGCCGAAGGGGGACAGCTACAGCGCCTGATCGGGTCTCTAATCTACGCCCGCGGCAATTGCGATCCGTGCTGGAAACGATACTGGAGAATTCTCGCGGCTAGAGCGGGGGGCATTGCTTCTCCGGCGGGCTGCACGGTACGCACGACTTCTCCACGGCAAACCACTTCTGTGGGCGAGAGCCCGGCAATCTCCGCCGGGAGCACCAGATTAATTTCTAGCACTACATTCGGCTGCAAGAGGGCTTCCGCCTGAAACAGCAAACCGGAACGGCTGATGTTTCTGGTTTCCCCGTCGTGCCAATTGTTTTCGTCGAGACGGCGGTATTTCAAGGGCAGGTAAAGTTGAAAACGTTGCGCACGCGACAGCGGCAAAGGTCGGGCCACTGCAGCGTGAGCGGTTTTGACGGGCATGGCAGCCTCCGAAGGAAATGGGGTTGAATTCAGCACCTCGCGAACTTTACTTTTCAGGTCGCGCAGGGTAAAAGGTTTCTGGAGCAGGCGTACACCTGTGTCCAGCATGCCATTGCGCCCGATCACATTCTCCGTGTAACCGGACATGTAAAGTACTCTCACGTTGGGCCGGATTTCCAAAATGCGTTGCGCCAGTTCGCGGCCGTTCATGCCAGGCATGATTACGTCGGTCAGCAGCAGATGAATCACGCCCTCAAAGGCCACTGCGATCTGCATCGCGGCCGCGCCATCGGCCGCTTCGATAACCCGATAACCCTGCTTCTCGAGGAATTGGCGGGCCAGATAGCGCAGATTGGCCTCATCCTCGACGAGCAGAATGGTTTCCGCTCCCTCGGCGCTCGCGGATTCCGCTGGAGCGGCAACTTGGGCGGGACTCTCGGCTGCTTCCGCGACGCGGGGCAGATAAATCTTGAACGTCGTGCCCTTGCCGGGCTCGCTGTAAACCCAGATGTAACCGCCGCTCTGCTTGACGATGCCGTACACCGTGGAAAGCCCGAGCCCCGTGCCCTTGGGTCCCTTGGTGGTAAAGAAAGGCTCGAAGATGCGGGACTGCGTCTCCGAATCCATGCCCTCGCCGGTATCGCTGATGGCCAGCATCACGTAGTTTCCCGGGTTGAGTGGAGCATGAAAGCGCGCGTAGTCGTCGTCGAGCGAGACATTGCAGGTCTCGATCGTCAACTTTCCGCCAGATGGCATCGCATCACGCGCGTTCACGGCAAGATTCATGATGACCTGCTCAACCTGTCCCGCATCGGCCCGCACTGCACCGAGCCCAGCCGCCGGAACCATCACCAGATCTATATCTTCGCCGATCACGCGGGTGAGCATCTTCAGGTTCTCCGTGACCACGCCATTTAAGTCGAGAATTTTCGGCGCCAGCATTTGCTTTCGGCTGAAGGCGAGGAGCTGGCGCGTGAGCGACGTGGCTCGCACGGCAGCACTGGCAATCTCCTGGGCAGGAGCGCGCAGGGCGGGTTCCGGACCCAGACGGTCGAGCAGAAATTCCGAGTATCCTGAAATCACCATCAGCAGATTGTTGAAATCATGCGCGATGCCGCCGGCGAGTCTGCCTATGGCTTCCATCTTTTGCGACTGCCGGAGCTGTTGCTCCAGGGCGCGGCGCTCGGTCACATCCTCGGCAAACAGCTCGAAGGTTCTTCCCTTGTCGCCGTTGGAAACTGTGCGGCCAGAAACGCGAACCACTGTGGCAGTGCCGTCTTTCCGCAGCCACTCTGCGGTCAGGCCGTTGAAGGACGCCGCGGAACGCAAATGGTCCGCCAGTTCGAACCACTGCTGCGTGTCCGCGTAGAGTCCCCCGAGATGTTTCCCCAGCAGTTCCTTGGCTGAAGAATATCCCAGCATCGCCAGCAGCGCCGGATTCGCATCCAGCAACTGACCCGCAGAATCGCAGCGGCAGATGCCGTAGGGAGAGTCGGTCACCAGAGACCGGAAATTTATTTCGGAGCGCCGCAAGCCCTCCTGGACGGCGCGCAGAGCGGCATTGAACCAGCAGATCAGAAGCGCCAGCACAACGAACAGCGCCAGCCACATCATCGTCGACCGGTATTGCGCGGGGGTATGTTCTCCGGTGAATGAAAAGTATGCGCTTACGGTGAGTGCGAACGAGGTGGCGACCAGACCTGGTTTCCAGCCGCCATACCAGGCGCTAACCATTACGGCGACGGCGAATACGGCCAGCCGACTTTCCGTGATGTTGGGAAGCAGCAGTGCCGGGATCAGCGCTAACGTGGTGCTAAGGACGGCTACTCCGTAGCGCAGAATCGGCGCGCGGGCGGGCTGGATGCGAAGTAGAGGGAGGGTTACCCGCATGTAACCCATGCTAGGAGCAGGTTTTGAAACGCGCGAGATTACAGGAGTTCATTCCAGATTCTCGGGG
>PLKR01000494.1 GCA_003140655.1 Acidobacteriaceae bacterium
GCCAGTACATATTCTTCGGCCAGTAGATCGAGGAAATTTCAATCGGAAGATTCTCCGCGAGAATCTCGCCCGCACTCCGGCCTTTCTTGGTGACTTTCGCGGCCAGGTATTCACCCTTCGCAGTGGTGATCTTCTCGAGTTGCGAGACGTCGATTCCAGCCTTCTTCGCAAACGCATGCGCCGCAGGCGTGGGCTCACCATTTTTATAGGCGACGTTCACCGAAGGCCCAGTCACCTGCTCGGTGACATCCGCCTGAGCCGCCGGGAGGCCACCAGCCATCACCGCCAACCGCCGCGGCGTATCGAAATGAGCGATCTCTCCCCCTGTCAGCCGTTCCCTGCTCAGCAGAGCGCCGACGCGCTCGCGCAACTCCCGCGAGGCCGCGTCAATCATCCGCGCCGGAATCTCTTCGCACCCGATCTCTAGCAGGAAGTCTGGCATGCCTTCAAGCCCTGTACCGCCTCGCCGGCCGTCCCGAAAGCCCCTCAGCGTGCGAGCGGGAAGTCCGAACGACAGCCGCCGGGACGGCGGCGCTACGCTTACGATCCCACCGCTGACAACTTCTCCTTCGTCGCTTTCTTCTCGCGAACCGGTTCTTCCTCGTCAGACTTGCCGTCCGGCGAGGCAGACTCGCTCTTCTGCTGATCCACCCAAGCCTTCGCGATGCCCACCGCCAGTGCCCGCACGCGCGCAATTACGCCCACGCGCTCGGTCACCGAAATCGCGCCTCGCGCATCGAGGATGTTGAAAAGGTGGGAACACTTCAAGCAAAGATCATAGGCCCCCAACAGCGGAAACCGATGCTTGGGCGGGGGCGAAGGCATCGGCTTCCTATCGAGCGCTAATTCTACTTTCATGATCTTTTGATCGGCGCGGGGCATGTACATTTCCCCGTACGTCTCCAGGAGCGCCTTGCATTCCGCCTCATACAGTTCGAAATGCTTCCAAGTGTTCTCCACGTCCGCCGCCTCAAAGTTGTACACCGAGAACTGCAGCTCATCGGCCAGCCGCACGTCGCCATACGTCGTTGCGTGCCCGCTCTCCGGATCGCGCGCCCACACAATGTCGTAAATCGAATCCACATCCTGCAGAAACGCCCCGATGCGCTCCAGGCCATACGTCAGTTCGACCGAAATCGGAAACAGGTCCAGCCCGCCGCACTGCTGGAAATAAGTAAACTGCGTGATCTCCAACCCATCGAGCATCACCTGCCAGCCCACGCCCCAAGCACTGAGCGTTGGAGCTTCCCAGTTGTCTTCCTCAAACTTAATGTCGTGCTGCCGCAGGTCAATCCCAATCGCGCCCAGCGATTCCAAATACAACTCCTGCACATTCTCCGGCGGAGGCTTCAGGATCACCTGCAACTGCATGTGCTTGAACAGCCGGTTCGGATTCTCCCCATACCGCCCATCCGCCGGACGCCGCGAAGGCTGCACATACGCCACCTTGTAAGGCTTCGGCCCCAGCACGCGCAGAAAAGTCTCCGGCGCCATCGTCCCCGCGCCCACTTCCACGTCATAAGGCTGCTGCAGCACACACCCGCGCTCCGCCCAAAAAGCCTGCAATCGCAGGATGAGTTCCTGAAACGTCAGCGAATTGGACTTTAATGGATTCAAGACTTGTTCGGGAGCAAGCAGGTTAATTGTCGATTGTAACGGAAGGAGATGGCAGCCGTCAGCTAAGGACTAGAACCCGCCCTTCTCCAGCATCCCCGCCGTGACCAGCTTCTTCTCGATATGCCGCTGCAGCGCCTGGATCACAAACTTCCGCAGGTCAGCTCCCTGCGCCTTAGGCCAAGGCATCCCGGCAAAACTTTCCACCGGAGCACGAAACATCTTCGCGGCCAGCGCTCGCGATTCACTTGAAATCTCCGACGACGCCAGCCGTTTGTCTTCGGGACACATGAGTCCGTCCGCCAGCGCGTGAAAAAACGCCCGGCTCCCGTTCAGACTTCGGCCGCACACGATGCACTCCGTCAACTCAGGCAGAAAGCCAACCAGCCGCGTCAGCCACAAATCAAAATAAGTGACCGGCATCCAAATTTCCGAGCCGGTCATAACATGCAGCACCGAAAGCGTTAGCCGGAAGATGGCGTCATTCGCTTCACGATCGGGTAGCAGTTCGTCGAGCAACTCGGCCACGTGCGCGAGCGCTACTGCCCGCGCATAGCTGACTTCAGTTGCCAGCGGAGACTCCAACACTTCGCAAGCATCCAGCCGAGCCAGCTCCTGCCGCTCGCGGACGTCATAAAACGCCCGCACATAAGTCAGCGGCTCCAGGGCGCCGCCAAAGCGCCGCTTCGACTTCTTCGCCGACCGCGCCACGCCGCGCACTTTGCCTTCCGCGCGCGTAAACAGCGTGACCAGCAAATCAGCTTCGCGCAGGGGATACGTCCGCAGCACGATCGCTTCCGACTCCCTCAATGCCATGGGAAACCAGCAGGTGACCCGATGATTCTAATGGAAGAGCTATCAGTCGTCAGCGATCAGCCGTCAGGAACAGCAAAATGGGGCGCACAACCACAAGGAAAACCGGAAGTCCTGGCAACCACGAGAAAATGTGAGAGGTAATCAGGAGAACTTGAGATCACAAATTGTGACCTCAAATGCGAAAGCGCGCACCCGGGTGGATGCGCGCCCTTAAGAGCCGCCTCAAATCGTGGAAGAGATCTTCCTGATGGCTGATAGCTCCCCTACCGCCCGAAGTATGCCGCGTTTTTCGCGGTGAACTCGTTCCACTTCTCCGGCAAGTCGTCGAGTGCGAAGATGGCCGATACCGGGCATACCGGCACGCACGCACCGCAGTCGATGCACTCCACTGGATCGATGTATAGCAACGGCTCCGTCGCATACTTGGGATCATCTTTCTTGGGATGAATGCAATCCACCGGACACGCATCCACACACGCAGTATCTTTGGTGTTGATGCAAGGCTCTGCAATTACGTAAGTCATAAGGGTGTGAGTCTCCTCTAGATCTATACCGGTATTTTACTACTACAGCGGCGGCTCCGCGAACCGCACATTCTAGCAAGAATGCGGGCCGCGGTACAGGCTTTATGCCTGGACAAAAAACGAAACGGCCGGCAGCCCTGGCTGCCAGCCGTTGTTTTCTTTGCAGGTTGACTCATTTCAGGCCAAGCTGCGGACGAACTTACCGGTGTCCACCGCCACCATGTCCACCGCCACCACCGTGGAAGCCGCCTCCGCCATGAAACCCTCCACCTCCGTGGAAGCCGCCTCCGCTGTGAACCGCGCCACCGTGGAATCCACCAGCCGAGCCACGCGCAAATCCGCGTCCGCCCGCAAAGCCGCGGCCACCTACAAACCCACGTCCACCCACGAACCCGCGACCGCCTACAAATCCACGACCGTAGCCCCAACCGCCCCAGCCACCGCGTCCCCAGCCATACCATGGGCCAGCACCGATAAACAGTCCGCCCGCAAACCAGCTAGGACCGTAGTAGCCGTAAGGCGCGCAGGCGTAAGGGTAATATCCGTAGTAGCCATACGCGCACGCCGGCTGTACACCAACTCCCACGCCAACCGCGACCTGCGCTTGCGAATAGGTCAACGGCAGCATCAAAACCGCGACCAAAGCCAAATATTTCATATACCGCATGGTGTTCCCCCTTGTCTCAGATCCGTGTTCCAACCGCGAAACCCACCGAATCCAGGTCTTCTAGATCTTGTTTCTATCCGAAGCGCCTATGTATTTGAACTCGGATCCCGAAAAAAAGTTGCAGGTCCGGCAGTGGCTGATTTCGGCCACCCTGCCTGAATTCAACCACTTGCAAGGACAGCGCGGAATGCGTGCTCCCGTAGGCGTCATGCCAGGACATTCCAGGCCCGGTTTATGGCCTGTAAATCCAGGCTTGCGCCGTGGCCTGATCGTTGTCCGGATACCCTCCAGCCAGCAGCACGCTGCCATCGCGAAGCGCCCGGTGTAGCTAGGCTCCCACCAACTCCCTCTTCTCGCTCGGCTCGTACTCCACGATGTATCCGGCCACCGCACTGGCCGCGACCGTCAAAGGCGATGCCAGATACATCTGTCCCGGACCGCTGCGGCCGGGNNCTCGGCTCGATCACAATCGCTCCGGCCTTTTGAAACACATCGATGTAGCCTTTGCGTAAGCAATACTCACGCGTTTCCTGCGATCCGAACTGGATGTAGAACTTTACCGAATCGGCGACGCGCTTGCCCTGTTTGAGCGCATCCGCCAGCACCAGAGCATACATATCCATGTCTTCGTTCTTTCCCGCCGTGCAGGTGCCGCCGTAAGCGATCTCGACCGGCACCGGCGTGTTCAGCTCGCGAACATATTTCCCGTTGCCCGGATCACCCGGAGTCGCGACCATCGGTGTAATCTCCGCCGCATCGAGTTCGATGACATGCGCATACTGCGCATCGGCATCGCTGTACAAGCCTTCGATCATGGCCTCGGCTTTCTTTCGATCCATCCCGCGCCGCTCCACCAGGAAGTCCACCGCCTTCTTGTCCGGCGCAACGATGCCTGTGAATCCGCCGATCTCGGCTGCCATATTGGTCATGGTGGCGCGCTCGTCCACGCTGAGTTCTTCGATGGCTTCGCCCGCATACTCCATTACTTTGGCCAGCGCCTTGCCACTGCGCACATAATCCAGGCTCAGAATCTTCAGAATGAAGTCCTTCGCCGTGGCATTCGCATGCTTCTTGCCCCGAATCACAATCCTCACCGACTCCGGCACCTTCACCCGCACATCTTTCGTGATCCAGCTATTGAACACGTCCGTGGTGCCAATGCCAAAAGCGACGCAGCCAATCGCGCCCACGTGCGGCGTGTGCGAGTCGGAGCCGATGTTCAACTGCCCGGGCAGCGCGTAGCTTTCCAGCACGATCGCGTGGCAAATGCCTTCCGAGCCCTTGCGGTCTTTCAATTCTCCGTGCAACTTGATGCCCTGCTTCGTGGCGAAGTCCTGCTGCTTCAGCTTGAGTTGCGTCGCCAGATCAAGCAGGCCAAGCTTCTTCTTTTCCTCCGAAATCACTTCATCGAGAAACGTAAGATGGTCGCGGAAAAAGAGAATGCTCGGCGCATCATTGACCTTTGCGTCCTTGCCGACGTAACGCTCAAAAAAAATGGCCGCCATGGGCGTGACATACTCATGACTGAAACGCAGGTCGGCGCGGGCAAACCCAGTATCGCCCGGTTTCACGCTTGCAACCCCGACCTCGCCTTTTTCATTAATCATGTGCCGCGCGAATATCTTCTCGGCCAAGGTCATGGGATGCTTGCCTGTCTTGACTGGCGGCAAAAACACCTTCCCCTGCATCCGCGCCA
>PLKR01000003.1 GCA_003140655.1 Acidobacteriaceae bacterium
TTCGATTTTCATCTCACGCGAGCTCGCCGTCCGCTGCCAAAAAACGCCAGCCCAGCATCGCGCCGGTCATGGCGAGGTGTGCCGGCGAAGTTGCGCCAACGTGCACCGCGAGCATGCGCGCGAAAATTGCGGGGTTCGCCGAAAACGCGCGCAGCTTCTCGATGCGCTCGGTGACCTTGGCCAGCGCCGCGGCCTGATGAAAGCTCAGGCACAAACCCTCGCCGGTAATAGCATCCACGCTGCCGGAGGCGTCGCCGATCAGCGCGACGTTCCCGCGCGTTACGCAGCGGAGGCCGTGCATCAAGGTCACCGCGCCGCGCTCCGCGCTGGTGGCTGCGGCATGCGACAGGCTCGCGACCAGTCCGGGAAACTCCTCCAGCAACGCGTCCATTCTCTGCCCCGAACCCCGGGTAACTATCACTACGCAAATTTCTTCCCGCGAAACCGGCGTAACGTACGCCTGGGCGTGCTCGCCCCAATACACCTGGGCGCAATCCGACCACGGCGTCACGCGATAATGGCGCCGAAACGCGAACCTGCTGCTTTTGTGAACGTGCGCGTCGAGCCCGCTCCAACGCCGCACGCGCGAGCCGCTGCCGTCGGCGCCGATGATCCAGANNCTGCAACACTGGCCGGCGCACGCCGATGCCCGGTCGAACCAGCATCGCGCGGCCTGCTTGCGCGCCTTCCGCTTGCGCCACACCCGGAAACCGCGTCTCGGCCACCGCGCCTTCATCGACAAATCGCACGCCGCGAAATGCGAACCCATCCCGCGCGGTAATTTCCACGCCCAACTCACGGAGCGCGGCCAGGCCATCGGGCATCAAGCCTTCGCCACAAGCTTTGTCGATGGGTGGAAGCGCGCCATCCGCGATGGTCACGCTGAAGCCTCTTGAGCTTGCGGCGATCGCCGCCGCTAAACCGGCCGGACCTCCGCCAATGACAAAAACGTCGGTCGACGCCGGCATTTGTTTGGTGTTCTGCTGGCACGGCGGTGAAAATCGCCAATCCCGGTGATCGTGCGCATCCGCCGGAGGCGTTTCCGCACGCTGACCACCGTCGGTCGGGTAGTGATTCATAGAGATGCGATGCGCCGGAGGCCAGGAAGTATGCAGTCGTTTTTGAACCGAGCGCCAACTACAAATCTAGTGTGCAAGACGCGCCCTCTGCCGGCTGCAGCTAGCGCGCACGGCTCAAGCTACTTGGATTGCAATTCGTTTACGGTTTCGAGGAACACGTGGCCGGTGATCGCGAGAATGCGCGCGCTGATTTTATCCAGTGTGTCGGTGCCGTTTTGATTGTGCCAATACGGCGCGTCGTTCACGATGTCAAAATCAAACACATCGATCGATGGAACCTTGCGCTTCATAAAGGGAAAGTCGTCGTCGCCACCCATGGTGGTGATCCCGGTCACGAAAATGTCCGTGTAGCCAAGCCGCGCGGCAACCTTCCAAACCAGATCGACCAGCGCCGGTGTCGACGCACTGTCGCGCTTGTAGTGCNNAATGCTTTCACCTTCGGCAGGTCGCCGCTGTTAGACAGACGTGCCGCCATTTCGCGGCTGCCGTAAACGCTGTCGTCATCGCTCCAATCTTTGGTCGCTTCCTCGCCGTCAAAGAACGCGATCCACACGTTATAACGGCCCGGGTGTGTACAAAGGCCGCGCGCGATTTCCAGCATTACGGCGGTCGATGCCGCGGCGTCGTACGCGCCAACAAAATCCGGCGCGATTTTTGTGTCGTAGTGCGTGCCGAGCAGGATGATGCCAGGCTTCTCTCCGGGAATTTTTACCAAAATATTTTCCATCGATTTGCGCCCGATGGGGGTGTCCACTTGGAAGTCGTCGATGTCGAGTTTGCAACCGTAGCCGGTCAGCTCGGATTTTAAATAGGCTTGCAATTGTTGCAGTGCAGGCGACCCCGCCGGACGCGGCCCGTACGAAATCTGTTTCGCGACTTGCTGCAGAGCGCGGTGACCGTCGAAACCGCCCGTCTGCTCCGCCGGAGGAGCGTCGTCCGCAGGCTGCGGGCCTGGCTGCGCTTGAGCGGATTTTAAGGCGTCAGCGGCCGATAACGATCCGTTCACGGAAGCGCCCGCNNGAACTGCTGGCGCCCGCTTGCGATTTGCAGCCGGTCATGCCGCCGAGAAGCAGCAGCACGGCCGCCGCGGCCGCCGAAAAAATATTGCGCATCGCCATCCTCCGTGTCCCGATAATGAAGGAACGCATCACGCAGCGCTCTGTTCCGCGGCGAGGCGCTTCTCGCGCTTACTCACAACTACGGCGGAGACTCCGATGCTCACGACGTATAACCCTAGCATCGGCGCCATAAAAATCAGCATGGTCGTTGCGTCCGGCGTGGGGGTAATCACCGCCGCGACCACGGAAATGACCAGGATGGCGTAACGGAAATTCTTCCATAGGAATTTCGGGGTAACAATTCCAAACAAAGATAGAAAGAAAATCAATATCGGTAGTTCAAAAACCAGACACAGTCCCAGCAGAATCATCAAAATTAAATCGAAATAT
>PLKR01000090.1 GCA_003140655.1 Acidobacteriaceae bacterium
CACCCGCTGCGCCCGACCAACGCCAGGGCTGGCCGAGCGGCGGCCTCTTTGCGCGGTCTGCGTCAGGGGTTGCGCCGGGGTACGACAGGGGTGGTTGGGGAGCTTCATGCAGTTTGGGTATCGGATTATCAGTGATATGAGTCATATTTCATTGCTTCTTTCCAAAAGAGGCCAGAGCAGCGGCCTTCGGTGCGACTGTTCATGTCCTCAATAAATACAGCATAGGGCTGGAAAGAGTGGTTCGGCTGGTCCGGAATGCACAGTCCTGACAACCAAAGTAACTAAATGCGGCAGCTCGTGTTGTTGTTGGTTAACGCAGGCAGCAGAGTGGGAGGTTACAACGCTGGAGGCGGTTATCGGACTACATGGCTCGCCGTACCAGTCCAGCGCCCAAACTGGTCTAATGTGATCAGACATCGGTCGCCGCTCGGCTGCGGCACGCCCCTCATTGTGATACAACTTTCTGTACTCTTCATCTTCATCCACCAATTAGTCCCGGCTGATGATTTTCCAGGTACGGCCTGTTAAGAACTTTCTTCGTGCGTCTTTCCAAAAACCCATCTTTGCGCAACTTTGCCGACCGTTCCTCGCTTGGCCACCGAGTCTCCGGCCGCTTCGTTCCAGTTCGTCGCGACTGGATCAGCTTTTCTTTTTTCGCCGCCTCAAACATGGGAGCGGGAAGGTATCTCGGCAATGTGCAGTTAATCATCGGCACGATAGGGAGCATCGTTATTCCTCCGGAAGTTTGTCTTCGAGTTCACGGGCCAGCTTGTGGACATCTGTCGTTTCACTAAATGACTGAGCCTCTTGCTTAGAGGAGTCTACGTTCACGCCCATGTGTTGACAGAGTTTCTGTAACATCTGAAGGATTGTGGTGAGTTCCTGTTCAGAAAGCATGCCTACTTGGAGATCCAGATGCGAGCGTCGTTCGGATTGGCGGGCCATTCGACTTTGACTGATTAGCACGAAGATAGTTAAAAATACGCTTTCGGAAGAGACGACGAGCGCTAGGACGCCGAAAGGAAAGGGATCAAATGCTTTGAGTCCTGGGATTACGTGGAGATTTACCAGGCTCCAGCCGGAGATCAGAATCAATTGAGCCAGCAGGAATCCCACATTGCCGACAACTTTCGTAATTACATCACTAACTCGCTCGGTGGGAGTCCGGTGATTAAGGGCGTCATGTTCCAGCTTGGCGATTGCGTCAATGTTGTATTGCGTAGGATTCGCAGCTGCTTGGCGGGGCAATGGATTTTCCATGGGCTAGCTCCTAGAAACTGTCTCTGAAGATACTGCGTCATCGAGAGAACTGCAGACATCTCTACTTTCCCAAGGAATGTGACAGCTGTCTTGCTATCGCATCAATCCGGGGAAACCCGGTCGATTCGGCCAGAATTCTGCACGGCTTTTAAATCAACAACTTTGGACCCACTAGCGAAATGCAAATCGCAACCGACGTATCTTGCACATAACGGCCAGCACCTTTGTGGGAGTCGCCTCCGCTGAGAACGCACGGTTCTCGGTGCATTTTGAATAATGACTAGGGACACCGAGAATCTCAGCTTGCAGGTCAGCACGCACTCGGAAGGAACTTCGGAGAGACAACAACAATGAAAACAGGACGGGCATCATTGTTTCGGCAGGTTACACGGCAGGGCCCGTAAATTCGATGGGATCAAGGCGAGAAGGCGGGCATGTAGACCGGCTCAATCATCGCGGACCTGCCAAAACGTGCGGTTCAGCACGTCACTGAGTACTCCGAAATGGGAGCAATGTTCTGAGGATGGTCGTGGGAATTGCAACGGGAATCATCAGGGCTCATAGTCTCTGAGCAGGGAGTTTAGTAGTCGGGTTTTCTTCCAGGAGCCATAGGACCAGGTGTTGGCGCCAACTTCTTGTGCGCATCCCAGTCGGGAAGATCAAGCCCAAAGGATGGATGCTCATATGTCCCCGAAATTCGCACCGGCAGCACTTCGCCTTTGCGTTTTTTCTTGAAAAGCGGATCCATCACTTTCAGCAGGATTGCTTTTGTCCCGCTGGTGGTGTTCGATATTTTCGTGTCCACTTTCAGCTGGCCGTGCAGGTCGATCTTGTGGCTGATCAAATTGTAGGTTCCCTGCACACGGGCCACAGCACCGGGAACTCCAAAAGAAAGATCGGAAAACCTTGCCGTACCGTCCTGCAGCGCCGCTTGCCCGGTCAGATCGATAAGCACGGTTTCTGGATCGGAAGCGTCTTTTTCGCCGCTTGCCCCCGTGCTCAGTTTGTTTACGCTCTGCTGCGTGTCCGGCTTGGAAAAACTTCCAGCCCCCACTCCAAATCCGCCTTGTAGCTTCACCTTCTCCAGAAACGGACGTTCACCCGGAGGAATCTCCGTCTTCGCTTGCAACGTCACACTCCCCGACATTGGCGGCCGGTCCCCCTTCACAAATAAGCGAAGGATGTCCTCGATCCGTCCGTTGCTCGCCCTGAGATCGATCAGTGCCGTCTTGCCCTGCCCACCGGGGGATTCCGCGATGCTGCCCTCCGCGGCGACATGAGTCCGCCCAAAATGCGCATCCACGTGCTTCAGGAAAGTGTCGCCGCGGGTTGCGTCGACATATGCGCTGAACTCGGTGGTCAGCCGCACTCGATGTCCGCCCGACTGCACCTCAAAATCAGGCGTATCGGTGGAGCCCGAAATATTGATGTGTGCCAGCACGCCGTCGAACTTTCCCAAAGACCCGAGCATGCCCGCGATTCCGTGAAACACACTGAGATCCGCCTGATCGACTTTGTACTCGCCAGAAACCGGAGTCTGCCCCGGATCGTTGATGTTCCAAACACCAAATGTTCCCGAGGCCGTGATCTCTCCCGGCGGCTCGGGATTGCGCACCTTCACCGAATAGCTAAGGGCTCCGTTCCAGCCTACATCGCGCAGCAGGGCATCGTGTATCTCGAAGCGGAGCGGTTGCTGGTCCGGCTTGCGCAGAGCAAACTCCAGCACCGCGCCGTTGGCTACGATCTCATCGATAGTGATTTTCGAGGGAGTCGTGTGAAAGGTTTCGCCGCTACCGAATGGGGGGATGAATACGTGCATATTTTCCGCGTTGATGCTTGTCAGCCGCCGGGAAAAAATGCCTAGATAGCTGCCTCGTATGATTAACCTCTCGATTGTGATCAGCGGCGTGCCAGCATTCGAGCCGTGACTGAACCGCAGCCCTTCGAGCACGCATCCAGGAAAAGGAAAATAGGTGCGGTGAAATGCACGAAGCTGCAGCTGGCTGTCGCTCGCTTTTTCCAGGTCCTGCACGACCGGCTTCTGCTGAAACGGCCACAACCCGGCCCACAATAACAGCACAACGCAAATCGCCGCCGCCGCGGCCACTGCTAATCTGAGCACGGTCTTGTGCTCTCGGGTGCGTCGGGTTGATT
>PLKR01000174.1:0-710 GCA_003140655.1 Acidobacteriaceae bacterium
CATCCTGCCAAGCTGCTGAAAACACAAGTCAGGCTACCGTAGCACTACCGTATCTCTATTGACTTCCGCTCCCTCTTCCCGCTAATAGCGAGGCTTATGCAGCTCGTGATCCAGCGGCGGCCCGACGGGCAGACCGAGATCGTCGCAGCCGGCCGGTCTTTCTTGATTCGGACAGATCCGCCGGAAGTGGCGATTCCGAAGATGCTGCTCCAGGATTTGCGGCTCTCCAAATTGCCCGATCAGATCGGCGTCCAGCCCCTGGGTATCAACCTGGCGACTGCCGCAGGTACGCAGGTGGATTGCTGGCTGTACGGCTTTCGCGATGGCTACGCCTCGGTGCGGATCAAGATCGTCGAGCAGGGTGGCCCTTCACCCCGGCTCGTGGCTTTACGAGAAGCCGCTCACAAGCGGCAGGACGAGCGCGGTGACGTGGAAGTAGACGAACTGTATGAAGTCGATGGGAAAGCGACATTCAGCTTCCTGGTTGACCTGATAGAGGACATGTTGGTTCAGCAGGCATTCGAACGCATTGATCAGGTTGTGCGTGAACTGGAAAAGGATGGAGCGGCAGTTCTGGCTAGTGTGGAACTGGAAGGTTCTCGCCGAGCTAAGCAAGCCGCCGCAAGAAATCTCTAATTCTGAGGTGCAATGATGACGTTCGCAACGAGCAACTCCCGTGGTTCCAAGTATCTCTTCGTTTCCTTGAAGCT
>PLKR01000174.1:805-11715 GCA_003140655.1 Acidobacteriaceae bacterium
GCATTGCAGTGCTGTTGGGAAACGGCAACGGTACTTTTCAGCTCTTGAGCAACAACACCTGCCCCGGGGGCGGTCCGCTGAGCGTGGCTCTGGGCGACTTCAATCACGACGGTTATCTGGATGTCGCAGTACTGGTCGGTGCTGATCGTGGCCAGGGCACGGGGTCTGTCGCCATTTATACGGGCAATGGCACTGGCAGTCTGAGCGGGCCCACGTCCTACGCCGTGGGTAACGCGACGTCGTCGTATAGCAACATCGCCGCTGCAGATCTTACCGGGAGCGGCGTCCTCGACCTGGTGACTGCCAATGACTACGATGGAACGATTTCTGTTTTTCTCGGCAATGGCGACGGCACCTTCCAAGCCCAGGTGGTTTACAACATTGGCACTACCGACGACTGGGTAACCATTGCAGACGTCAACCATGATGGCAAACCCGATCTTGTGGTCGCATGCTATTCCTCTTGCCCTTCCGGTAGTGGCGGCGGTTTCAGCGTCCTGTTGAACAATGGAAGTGGCGCCTTCGCAACGCCGGTATTCTACGGCGGCCTCTCGAAAGGTGTAAACGGGATCGCCATCGCCGATGTGAATGGCGATGGCAAGCTGGACGTGGCCACGGCTTCGGATGGCACATGGTCGGGCGCAAGCGTGTTTCTAGGCAACGGAGACGGCACTTTTCAGGCGCCCGTCAGCTATTACGCGCCCTACGCCAGTGCTATCGCCATAGGCAACCTCAATGGCAAACCGGACTTGGTGTTGGCGGACGAGCAAGACTCCTCCATCTGGGTGTTGCTCGGAAATGGCGAGGGCGCATTCCAACCCGGCGTTGCCTATGCTACGGATTGGCAACCACAGGGCCTGGTCTTAGCCGACTTGAACGGCGACGGCAACCTCGATTTCGCCGTTGGCAACGAGCGCAGCGAATTCCTGACGGTTACTCTGGGCAACGGCGACGGAACCTTCCGCTCCGGCACGAACAACGGATTGACCCAGGCTAGTCAGGTCTTTAATATCGCCACCGCTGATTTCAACGGCGACGGCAATCTGGATATTGTCCAATCGGGGGGCGTTTCTGCGAATAACGCAACCACCGTGATGCTGGGCAGTTCGCATGGAGTTTTAGGGGCGCCCATCGCGGGGCCGGCCTTATGCTCGAACCCGTTTTGGGTGGATGCGGGCGACGTGAACGGAGATGGTAAACCGGATGTAGTAGCCACGCCTGCATGCGACGGCGAGGTGGATGTTTTGCTCGGGAAGGGGAACGGAACTTTCGCCTCGCCGGTAACTTACTCGACCGGCGACAGCAGCTCTTATACGAACATCGTCAAGCTCGCTGACTTAAGGGGCGCTGGCCTTCTCGACATGGTGATCAGCAACAGCGATGGCAATCTCAGCGTGCTGTTGAATACGGGCAATGGCACATTCGGCACCGCAGCGGTCATCGAGGGTGTGACGGGAGCAGGTCCCGAATACATCCTTACCGGGGACTTCAACGGGGATGGCAAGCTCGACTTGGCTTTGCCCGACTACGCCAACAACGCCGTGGAGATTTTACTGGGGAACGGCGACGGCACCTTCCAGACGCCGATTTCCGTAACAGGCGGGGACCACATCACCCAGCCCGGTGGTCTCGCCGTGGCAGACTTCAACCACGACGGCATACTCGACCTCGCAGTCACCTCAAGTAACTACTATAACGGAGGGGGCGTTGCCATTCTTCTGGGCAACGGAAATGGCACTTTCACGTTTTCCGCAACTTACGGTTGGCTGCTTGGTTCTCTGGGCCTGGGAGCTCCGGGCACTCAGCCGGGCGATATAACCAGCGCAGATGTGAATGGCGACGGCAATCCCGATCTGCTGATTTCCCTGCAACAAACCCACATATGGACAACGTGCAACTGCGGCCAGGATGCGGGTAACGACGGGCTGGTGGTACTTCTGGGCAAAGGCGATGGCACCTTTGTCGATGATTCCGCCGGGCCGTTCGTCGTGGGCAACGAGTCGCTTCGAGTCGTGGCCGGCGATTTCAACAACGATGGCGCCATCGATGCCGCGGTTCTGCTCAATAACGGCTGTTGTGGGGCCTACGTGACTCTGCTGATCAACAACACTCCGCCGGTCAGAGTGTCGCCGCTGACCGTCAACTATGGAGCTATGGCGGTGGGTGCAAGCAAATCCGAAACCGTCGTTCTCACCAACGACCAGAGCACGTCGCTCAAGATCAGCAGCTTCACTCTGGGAGGAACCGATCCCGGAGACTTCAGCGCCAAGTCGAACTGCGGAACCAGCCGCCTGCCGGGCGCCGACTGCACGATTACGGTGACGGCAAAACCGACTGCCGCCGGGGCGCAGACAGCGACCTTGTCTATTAAGGACGGGGTAGGCACGCAAGTCGTGCAACTCGTCATCGACAACCCGGTGCCAACGCTGACCTCGCTCTCGCCGAGCAGCGCGATCGCGGGCAGCGCCGGATTCCCGCTCACGGTGAATGGCACGAACTTCGTCAGCACCTCGGTGGTGAATTGGGCGGGATCTCCTCGCGCCACAACTTTTGTGAGCGCGACTCAGATCACGGCCACCATCAACACTGCCGATGTTGCTAAAGCCGGAACATTTAAAGTCACGGTCACGAATTCCGCGCCCGGCGGTGGCACAACCGCGGCTCACAACTTCGTGGTCGACAATCCGGTGCCGACGCTGACGTCAATCTCACCGAGTTCGGCGACGCACGGCGGCCCCGCTTTCACCCTTACCGCTACGGGAGCGGCCTTTGTGCCTGGTTCCAGTATTGAGTGGAACGGAAAGAAGCTGGCCACTACCTATGTGAGCAGCACTACTTTGACTGGAACCGTGCCGGCCGCTGCCATCAAGACGGCAGGCACAGCGAGCGTTACCGTCGTTAACTCAACGCCCGGGGGCGGCACAAGCGCGCCAGCGACGTTTACGATCAATTGAGGACGATTGACAGAGGGAGACGCCGATTCTTCAACTCCGGAGCGCGGACAGCAATGCGCTCCGGGGATTGAAAGCCTCAACCATCGGCGGAGACAGTGAGATGCTTCGTCACCGCGACCTGACGGGTTCTTCTTTGCGAGAGACTGTTCCCATCCCGAAGCAAGCCAAGGCTGAGTGCGCGAAGCTGCAATGATNNCTTAGCATCCAATTTGACATCTTCCAGCCCTGGGTATCCAATACGCTGGCATACCAGCAACCGGACTTCAGGCTGATTTTTATAAAATCTCAACCAAAGAGGGAAAACTCTATGAAGAAAGTTTTCATGTGGTGTCTAGTCGGTTTGCTGTCACTGGGGAGCGCTGCGTTATCGCAAGCCCAGACGGTCGGTGGAACTGAGAAGGCTGTAGCCGCACTAGAACAACAGTGGCTTCAGTCACAAAAGACAAATAATCCCGACCTGGTCGCCCCCCTGCTGGCCGACAAGTTTGTGAATACTGGGAGCGATGGAAAGGTCGTGAGCAAGGCCAAGATGCTGGCAGACTCGAAAGCGACCAAATATGACAGCATCGACTACGAAGATGTGAAAGTAACGGTATTTGGCGATACGGCCATCGCGACGGGCGGCTCCAAAGCTAAGGGCACCGATGCGTCGGGAAAGCCTCTCGATGAACATGTACGCTGGACCGATACATGGGTGAAGATGCCCAACGGAAAGTGGCAGTGTGTTGCGAGTCAGCAAACACACCTCTGAAGTGGCTCGACAATAGAAAATGTAGTGGCCGCCCTAACTTGTGGCGGCCATTTTATTTTGTCCCCACGTTCGATGCCACGACCATTCGAAGCCCATCCTCATCGCGGTGAAAAGCGGAGTACCCGAGGCTGCAATAGCAGTCACCACGATGAACCAGCCCGATGCGGTACGACCGGCTCACGCGTACGCGCGTGATCGGGTCGGCTCTACTTCAATCCGTCAACCACGTACAGGTCCGACGTGATGCGCTGGTAGGTATACACGTAACTCTTCAGGTCGAGCGAAAACTGCGGAGGCGCATTGGAGAACAGGCCGGTTGGATCCGCCGGGGAAAAAGATCTGAACAGCTTGCGTTGTCCGGTTGCGAAGTCGATCGTGAATATTTTGCTGGGCACCTCCCGGCGCCCGACCAGCAAGGATTTCCCGTCCGGCGTCCACTGCACCGGAACATCTCCGGATTGAGTATTCGGAACAATCACCGGTGAACCCCCGGCTAAGGGATAGATCGTAATTTTTCCCTCCGGATCCTGCGCTGCCACCTGCTTGCCGTCGGGCGAGATACAGCTGCGATAGGCGATACTCACCCCCTCCGGGGTGACGGGCCGGGGCTTGCCTTCCTCAACGCCCTGCAGCCATAGCCTCAAGCCATGGCCACCGGGTACGCTGCCCAGTTCCAGAATATGTCGCTCATCCGGTAAGAAAAAGGCTTGGTGGACCTGAACATCTCCAGTAGAGATTGCCCGCGACTCACCTGCGCCGGTCGGGAGTTCGATCACGTTACGTCGCGCGCTGGCGTCGAGCGCCAACACCCACTTCCCATCCGGAGATAACGAGGGAGATCGTCCGTCGCCTAGCCGCACTGCCGGCGAGCCATCGGTCCCCCGCACATACAACCCCCCGGTTTCGCCGCCCGCCTCACCGGTCTCGTCAAAGGACACAAGCCTTCCGTCATCGCTGATATCCCGTGGCACCGACCAGTCGTGCCAGCTCAGGTCGCGCTCCTTGGTTTCTCCCGGCGCAAGGCCGATCATGCCGGCGCGTAAATCGTCGCGCGAGAACAGCACACGGCCGTCCTTCGAAATATCGTGCAAAGTAAGCGTGCCCGTTCCCAGGTAGACCAGCCGTTCTTTTCCCGTCAGCGTAACGGCGCGCAACTCCCGACTTGATCCCGATGTGGTACCGGTGAACCAGATTTCGTTTCCTCCCGGCCACCAGGCCAGGCCTTGCACACTTACGAACTCACCGGTCAGCGTCTTCTTGTTGCCGGCTTGGTCCACCGTGGCAACGGTGCCGTCATCATCCCTCTGGTAGGCATGATCGATGAAGGCCACTAATTTACCGTCCGGGGATACTCGCGGATGGCTGACCCACCCCGCCGTTTCATACAACACTTTGCCGAGCGGATACTCCAGCCTTACTTTCCCGCCAACCCGGCGTACGATCGCGATGTTTGTGCCGTCAGGCGACCAGTCGGCATATTCCACATCATCGGCAATGTCTCGCGGGGCGCCGCCTCCTCGCGGGGCGCGCGCCAGCATCCCGGCCGACTCAAAACCCATCACAAAGTGGCGATTGGTGGAGACCGCCAATTCTCCCGAGCTAGAGATGGCCAGTATGTCGGTGGTTTGCAAACCGAGCGTCCGTGATTCCGTGCTTCCGTTTTCCGCGACGAACAGTTCCTCCGGCCGGCCTTCCCAGGCAGCGCCGTAAATCAAATTGCCGTCGGACGTAAAACGTGCGTTCCAGATCGTCCCCCGTCGGAAGGTGATGCGGTGCAGCCTCGGATGTAACGCCGTACCGCTCGGACGCAACCATGCTCGCAATCCCAGCCCGGCCGCCGCCAGCAGCACCAGCGCGACCAGCGCCACCATCGCCGGGCCTGCCCATCGCGCGCGCGCCGGGGCTGCGGCCAGCGTTGAGGTCGTGCTCGAGATTCCCGCGACCGACTCCAGGGCGAAGGCGATATCATGCGCCGACTGAAAGCGCTGCCCCGCCTGCTTCTCCATGCAGTGGCGCACAATCCTTTCCAATCCCGGTGGGATGGCGAGGCTTCTGCCGGAAAACTCGGAGGGTTCCTCATTCAGGATTGCGGTCATGGTCTCGGCGCCGGTGTTGTGCTTGAACGCACGCTGGCCATAGAGCATTTCGTACAGAATGCTGCCGAAACTGAAAATGTCCGAGCGATGGTCCGCGGCGTCGCCCCGCACCTGTTCCGGCGACATGTAGCCGATGGTCCCCAGAACCTGGCCGGCGTTCGTTTCTCCCAGGGTGACGCCATCCACGGTCTCCGCAATCGTCTGCGGCCGGCGCAGCTTCGCCAGGCCGAAATCCAGGATCTTCAGCCTCCCATTTCGGGTGACGAAGATGTTCTCGGGTTTAAGGTCACGGTGAACGATTCCTTGCTCGTGGGCCGCCGCCAGACCCTGGGCAAGCTGAATCCCGAGTTCGGTGGTCTTGCGCACCGCCATCCCCGAAGGTGAAATGAGTTGCCGGAGCGTTTCACCTTCGAGAAGCTCTGAGACNNCGGCGCAAGCGATCCGGATCAGCCGTGAACGATTCGGGCAACACCTTCAGCGCAACATCGCGCAACAGACGGGTGTCGCGCGCCCGGTAGACTTCGCCCATACCGCCAGCACCGATGAGCGCGATAATTTTGTAAGGGCCTAACTGCGTTTCTGCCGTGAGAGACATATCCGGCCAAGATTATAACCTTCCCGCGTAACTTTTGATCGCGATATCCGGGAAGTTGGCGCCCCACTGGCGGTTGACCCGCTTGCGGCGGGCTGTTGAACGGCAGCCGTACTGCAAGCATTTTAGCAGCGGCTCTTTCACTGGTCCGGTCAGCGCAATTACTTGTGCTCAAATTCCGGGACCGCTGTTAGAATCCGCGTCATGTCCGCACGCGCTATCAGGATTACATCTCGCATCGCGTTTTTACTCTGTGGACTGACTTCACTTTTCACCGGCGTTCCTTTCCTGATGGCGCGGGGCGGGCTGCCGCTGCCGTTTCAGAGCGAATGGGTCATATTTGNNCAAGAAAGATCGGGACGATGAACAGTTGTTCTTAGCGCCCCTCAAATGGCTCGGTGGCTTCGCGGCAATTTCATATCTCCTGGCGCTCGTCGCCTATCTTGCTCCGCACCGCTGGAATCTCGATCCCCAGCTGATGCTTTCGCTGTGTCCGTTGTATTTCGTGAAGCTGACCTTCGATCCCTCGCTGGTGACCACCTTTTTCCTGCTTGCCCCCATGAACGCGGCGGTGTACGGCTCACTCGGCCTCACCTTGGCATACGCATGGTTGGCCTTCCGTAAACGACCATCAAGCTGACGGTTGATAAAATCAGCCTTTACATTCAACCCCCTCAGCCGTGGTCCATGAGTGAAATCGCGATGTGCCATTTGAGGCGATCGCCTCTCCAGTTGGCAACTCCGATAACTTCCGAGTTGACGAGCAGCCGCGCCCGGAATCGGTACACATCCTCTGCAATGCGTACAGGCTATAATTGCGCGCATCCATGGCGCTTACCTCCGGCACCAAACTCGGGCCGTACGAGATCGTGTCGCCAGTAGGAGCGGGCGGCATGGGCGAGGTGTACCGCGCACGCGACACGCGGCTCGGGCGTGATGTCGCTATCAAAGTGCTGCCAGAGGCGCTGGCGAATGATGCCGACCGGCTGCGGCGTTTCGAACAGGAAGCGCGCACGATTGCGGCGCTGAACCATCCGAACATCCTGGGAATCCACGATATTGGTGAGCACGACGGTGCCCCGTTTCTGGTCAGCGAATTTCTTGAAGGACAAACCCTTCGGGAGAAGCTCGTAGGGCCGCTGCCGGTGCGGCGCGCGATCGAATACGCCCTCGGCATCGCGGAGGGACTCGCGGCGGCACACGAGAAAGGAATCGTGCACCGGGATCTGAAACCGGAGAACGTGATTGTCACTCGTGACGGACGGATTAAGGTGCTGGATTTCGGGCTGGCGAAGTTGGTGAGGCCGGAGGAAAACCACGAAACTACAGTGACGCTAACGAGCCCGCCGACTTTGCCGGGTATGGTGATGGGTACCGTGGGCTACATGTCGCCGGAGCAGGTGCGGGGCGAACCGATCGACCCGCGATCGGACATTTTCAGTTTCGGTGCGGTGTTGTACGAGATGCTCACCGGCAAACGCGCTTTCAAACGCGAGACGTCCGCAGAAACGATGACCGCAATTTTGCGCGAAGAGCCACAGGCGCTGAACGATACCGGCGGGCAAGGTCCGCTGGCACTGCAAAGGATTCTTGCGCGATGCCTGGAAAAAAATGTCGAGCGACGATTCCAGTCCGCCAGCGATCTGGCGTTTGCCCTTGAATCGCTGAGCGAAACGTCGTCCGGAAGATCGACCGCGAAGACTGTGACGCAGCCAAAGTCAAGGCGAGCGTGGCTCCCGTGGGTCATAGCCGCTGCGCTGCTGATTGGAACAGTGGTCTGGGAAATGGTTCGGCCGGCGGCTGCACCGGCCAACCCGCTCGAAAAAGCGCACTTCTCGCGCGTGACCGATTTCGAGAGCGTGGAAGCGGCGATTTCACCGGACGGCAGGTTCGTGGCTTTTGTTTCCGATCATGACGGCCCCTTCGACGTATGGCTCACCCAGGTGGGCACCGGGCGTCTGGTTAATCTGACACAGGGGAAGGCGGGCCCGTTACCTGGGCCCTTACGAAACGTCGGTTTTTCGGGCGACGGCTCGGAGATTTGGATCGGCGGTGGCGATGTGGGGCTGCGGCTGCGGCTGATGCCCCTGACCGGAGGTAAGCCTCGTAATTTCCTCGGCGAGGACGCCGCCAACGTGGCTTGGTCACCGGACGGTGAGCGCATTGTCTATCATACCTTCCGTAATGGCGACCCCATGTTCGTGGCGGACCGCACTGGCGCCAATGCGCGGAAGATATTCGGGGACCAGCCGGGGATTCACAACCATTTTCCAACTTGGTCGCCTGACGGCCGTTGGATCTATTTCGTGCACGGGACGCCGGCGACGAGGGAGATGGATTTATGGCGCATCGACCCGGACGGCCGGAGCCCAGAGCGTCTCACGCAACGCAATACAGACATCGCATATCCCACGCCGTCCGGCGAAAACACAGTGTTCTACGTGGCGCGGGACGGCGACGGTTCAGGGCCGTGGCTCTGGGCGTTTGATCTGAAACGCAGGGATTCGCGGCGTGTGAGCATCGGTCTCGAGCAATATACCTCTGTGCAAGCCAGCGCGGACGGCCGTAAGCTGGTGGCCACCATCAGCAATCCCGTCGCGGGACTTTGGACTGTTCCTATTCTCGATCGCCTCGCCGACGAACACGACGTAAAACCGTTTACAGTGCCGACCGAGCGTGCGCTGGCGCCCCGTGTTGCTGGCCCGTCGCTGTTTTACTTGTCTTCCCTGGGGGCGGGCGACGGACTGTGGCGCCTTCGGGACGGGCAGGCGACTGAGGTCTGGAAGGGCGCCGACGGTGCGTTGTTCGAAACACCCGCTGTTTCGCCGGATGGAGGTCGCGTGGCCATTGTGCTACGGCGAAGCGGGAAACGCCAACTACACGTCCTCTCTTCAGACGGCGCCGAACTCCAGCCCATCGCGGAGGGAATTGTCGCCCAGGGCACGAGCTGCTGGTCGCCGGATGGCAGATGGATCGTCACTGGTGGCAGCGACGCCACCGGTCCCGGGCTTTTCAAGATTCCGCTGGAGGGCGGATCGCCAGTTCGCTTGGTCAGCGGGCCGGCACTCAATCCAGTCTGGTCGCCGGATGGAAGCCTGATCGTATATGCGGGTACGAATGTGAGCACCTTCGCACCGCTTCTGGCCGTACGCCCGGACGGAACCAGCGTCAAATTGCCCGAGATCACCGTGCGGCGCTTGGGCGAGCGCGTACGCTTCTTGCCTGATGGCAAGAGTCTGATCTACATGCAGGGACTGCTCGCATCGCAAGACTTCTGGCTACTCGATCTCGCCTCCATGAAGTCGCGCTCCCTTACCAGGCTGCAGAACCGTGCCGCCATGCGGACCTTCGACGTCACAAGCGACGGAAAACAAATCGTCTTTGACCGCTTGCGCGAAAACTCCCAGGTCGTCATGATCGATCTTCCCAAGGAATAGGCTTAATTTGGGGTGATCAGCTCGTGGCGCCCGAGAAGCGTGAGGTCTCTTGAAACCGACCGGCTTTCTCATGGAAGGCGTTTACACTCGCGACCCCGGTCAATGAGTGCAAGGGTGAGGTTTCACCGCTGGAAGCGATTTCCCTGCCGGGGCGGCGGCTCCGATAACTTTCGTGTGGCCTACGATCCGGTCGATATGGCGCAAATTACGCACCCGAAGGCAGAGGTTTCGCGGCTGATCTACGCGTCCGGACGATTGCTCCACCAACAACGATCGCGAACGGATCAGCGAATAACCATAGCATCCACGCAACATCCAAAGGCCGATGCGTGGCTACCCATATCAAAGCTCCGCCCATTAATGCGCAAGGGACCAGAGCTAGCGTCATCGTGGCGATCATCTCCCTTCCCTTTGCCGCCAACGCGACCACACACCCAACGAACATTGACAAGACGAGGTGTTCAATCAACATTCCGTTTAGCATCCAGATGTAAGCCTTGAAGTGGGTCGACCAGTACATGAGGTACCTGTCGGTAACCGCTGACAGCACCTTGTCGGGCAGCCCAGAGACAAACCTGTGCAGTAGAAACCCTCCGGCTACGGCGGCAGCGGTCGACCACGGAGCGACCCGGAATCCGGTGTCGGCGAGATGCGCGATGGTCTTCATGGTCTGTCGCCAATACCAGCGGCGGGCGAACGCGACTCCTGATTTCGATGCGAGGTCGGAGTATTCCTCAAGCAGATCCCCTAGGATCGATTCTTCTTCGGTAGAGGCGAACAGATTGACGAGCCAGGTGGCAAGGCGCGGCGGCCGAACCAAATCGGGTGGGGAGGTCATGAGCAGCTCCGGATGAGGTCGAGGCCTTCGGTCATGCTCCGGAGTACGCGCTGGGTGCGGTTCACAGCCGTCATTCCCTTGGCGGTGACACGAAAGAAACGTTTCGATCGTCCGCCACGTTCTGGCGTAGGATCGCCGCGGTGGGACGTGACGTATCCCTTGGTCTCCAAACGATCAAGAGTGGCATATACCGCGCCGATTGACACTTCACGTTTGGTGCGGAATTCGATCTCCCGCCGCAC
>PLKR01000451.1:0-673 GCA_003140655.1 Acidobacteriaceae bacterium
AAGCCGCGCGCGATTATTGTGCATCACTCCGTCTCATCCAGTAACTTTCCCAGCGTAGGCTTGTGTTTCTGCGGTTTCTTGTTTTTGTGTGGAATTACCTTCTCGCCGGGAGGCGCGCCCAAGCGCTCGCGCGCCAGTTCCTTGACGGCCTGCACCGCGCGAAACCGCTTCACCTTTTTCTTGCGAGGCATTTCCCCTGCTTACCCCAACATTCATGTTGCCATAGCTTGGACCGCGGCGAACATGCAATAATCGAGTTTCGAGAGTTGGACCGGGCCGCCCGCTGATGCCGAAAGAAGCAGCACCGGCCAACGACTAAAGACTAGCGGCCAACGACGATTTCATGGAAGAACGCGATTTTTTCGACGAGCGCACCGAAAGGAAAATGGCAACGCTGAACTGTCCCCACTGTCATCAGCCTGCCGAGTACGAAGTCACTTGGGTGGTGCGCACCAAGAGACGCCAGCTCGCGGGCCGCGCCGACGAGCGCGATCGCGCCCGCTTCGCCAAAGCCCGATCCTACATGCTGCGCAAAGACGATCTGATGGCCTGCAAGAACATGCGTTGCCGCAAACGCTTTGAAATCTCCGGCGTGCAGTCGGTGGTTTTCACAGAGTGACTTGAGGCGTCGTCTGCTGAACCAGCCGTTGGCAATTAGCAATTGGCCCTACAA
>PLKR01000451.1:687-916 GCA_003140655.1 Acidobacteriaceae bacterium
TTTTGAAAATCCTGGTTTGCATGAAGCAGGTGCCGCAGAAGGATGCACCGCTCAAGCTGAACGAGACCGCGGCCTGGATTCGCGAAGACGTCTCGTATGAAGTGAATGAGCCTGACGCTTTCGCCCTCGAAGAAGCGCTGCGCCAGAAGGAAAAGCATACCGGAGAAGTGGTGGTCATCACTTCCGGCCCGGCGCGTTCCCAGCAGGTGCTGCGCGAAGCCCTGGCCAA
>PLKR01000451.1:982-1125 GCA_003140655.1 Acidobacteriaceae bacterium
CTGCTGGGCTGGCCGCACGCCACCATCATCATGCAGATTGAAAAAAGCGACGGCGGCATTCGCGTGAAGCGCGAACTCGAAGCGGGATTCTTCCAATTCGTCGACATGCCCCTGCCCGCCGTGCTCACGATTCAGTCGGGCAT
>PLKR01000451.1:1237-3286 GCA_003140655.1 Acidobacteriaceae bacterium
GCCGATTTTGCTGAGAACTGAGAACCGAGAACTGCTTTTATGCCCGATACCATCTTAGTAGTCGTCGAACAACGCGAAGGCAAACTCAACCGCGTCTCCTGGGAGACCATTACGGCCGGCCAGGCCATAGCNNTCGCCGCCGAAGTCGCCGCGAAGAAAGTCGCGAAGGTCTATGCGGTCGAGTCGCCGAAGCTCGAGCCCTACACGCCCGACGCCTTCGCCGCCGCGCTCAAGCAACTCCTTACCGCGAAGCAGCCTAAGCTTGTGCTGATGCCGCACACGTATCAGGTGCGCGACTTCGTCCCTAAGCTGGCCACTGCGATGGGGCGCACCGTGATTAGCGACTGCATCGGTTTCAAGCACGAAAACGGTAACCTGCTCTTCACGCGTCAGATGTTTCAGGGCAAGCTCGCGGCCGACGTCAGCTTCACCAGCGATGCTCCGTGGTTCGCTACTTTCCAGAACGGCGCTTTTCGTGGAGACAAGGCTGAAGCCGACACCAGTCCAGCCACGGTTGAAACGGTAACAGTTGACATAGCCGACGGCGTGGTTCGAAACAAGCCGCAGGAAGTGTTCAAAGAAGCCAAGCAGGCGGTCGACCTCACGCAGGCCGAAATTATTGTGTCGGTGGGCCGTGGGATCAAAGAGCAGAAGAATATCGAACTGGTCAAGCAGCTCGCGGAGGCTCTTGGGGGCGAACTTGCGGCCTCGCGGCCCATCTGCGACTCCGGCTGGCTCCCCATGGACCGCCAGATCGGATCTTCCGGCCAGACGGTTGCGCCCAAGCTTTATCTCGCGCTCGGCATCAGCGGCGCGATCCAGCACATCGTGGGCATGAAAGGCTCGCGGACCATCATCGCTGTGAATAAGGACTCCGAGGCTCCGATCTTTGAGATAGCCGACTATGCGATTGTCGGCAATTTGTTCGATATCGTCCCGCCGCTGACTGAGGAAGTGAAGAAGGCGAAGGCGGCAGGCTAAATCGGCCACGGATTCTCACGGATTTGCACGGATCAAACTGACATTGTCTATCCGTGGTGATCCGTGAAAATCCGTGGCAAAGTTTTTATGCTGATCTTCCGCAAACCGATCGAAGGTGTCGAGCGCCCGCAAATGCCTGCCGACGTGGTGATTGTCGGCGGCGGCCCTGCGGGCATGGCCTGCGCCCTGCGCTTATCGCAGCTGATCGACGCGCACAACGCGGCCCATGCCGACTCGCAGCTCAGCAAAGAAAACATCTACGTGCTCGAAAAAGCCCGCGAGATCGGCCAACACTGTCTCTCCGGCGCGCTGCTCGACCCGCGATCCATGCGCGAGCTTCTTCCCGGCTTCGAGAAGGAAGCTCCCCTCGACGCCGAAGTCACCAAAGAGGCCGTTTACTTTCTCACGGAGAAGAGCAAGTTCAAGCTTCCCATCACGCCGCCGCCGCTGCGCGACCATGGCAACTANNNNCCGCGTCACTGGCGTCCGCACCGACGACAAAGGCGTGGACAAAGAAGGCCACCAGAAATCCAACTTCGACCCGGGCTACGACCTGAACGCCAAAATCGTCATCCTCGCCGAGGGCCCGCGGGGGTCGTTAACGAAACAGCTTGTCTCGAAATTCGATCTCGCGAAAGACGCCAACCCGCAAACCTACGGCGTGGGCGTGAAAGAACTCTGGGAAGTTCCCTCGGGCCGCATTGCGCCGGGCGAAGTCATTTACACCATGGGCTGGCCGCTTACCACGAAAGAGTACGGTGGAGCGTGGATTTACGGCGGCAAAGACAACGTCGTCTCACTCGGCTTCGTCACCGGACTCGACTATGCCGACCCGCGCCTGGACCCGCAGCGCGTGTTGCAGGAATTCAAAAAGCATCCCCTGGTCGCGAGGCTCCTTGCCGGCGGCAAAATGATTCGCTACGGTGCCAAGTCCATGCCTTACGGCGGCTGGTGGGCGATTCCGCCCGTGGCTGGCAACGGCTGGATGATCCTCGGCGATTCCGCCGGCTTCGTGAACTCCGCGCGCCTCAAGGGCATTCATCTCGCCATCAAAAGCGGCATGCTCGC
>PLKR01000451.1:3377-4914 GCA_003140655.1 Acidobacteriaceae bacterium
CGCGGCCTGCGCAACCGCTATCCCGCGAAAGCCGGCTACGAACACATGCGCAAGCTCGCCGAACTCCCCGCCGATGGAGGCGCCGAAGCTCACCTGCTCGGCCCCGCCAAAGGCGACGGCAAATTGACTTTCGACAAGCTCACCGACCTGTATCACTCCGGCACCAAGCACGAAGAAGACCAGCCCTCGCACCTGGTCATCCACGACACCAACATCTGCAACACCAGATGCGTGAAGGAATTCGGCAGCCCCTGCCAGAATTTCTGCCCTGCCAACGTCTACGAAATGGTCGACGACGCCACTCAACCCAACGGCAAGCGCATCAGCCTGAACCCGTCGAACTGCGTCCACTGCAAGACCTGCGACATCGCCGACCCCTACCAGATCATCACCTGGGTCCCGCCGGAAGGCGGCGGCGGCCCGAATTACGACGGGATGTGAGGCAGTGGCAAGATTCGTGTGGGAACGGGCGCCTCGCCCGTTCAGCCGAGCAAAGCGAGGCGTATGCTGGCACGGCGCTGCCTGTTTGGCGCGGTCACCCTTGCCCGCGNNCCAACTCCCGATCAAGCGTTACAGAAATACCGGGAGTCGAAAGCGGCCACGCTGCGGGATGATTTCGGCGAACTCGCCCGCTATCGCGATGCCAACGCCGTCCTCAACCCGCCCACGCCAGGCGAGAACCGCGCCGTCTTCTTCGGCGACTCCATTACTGACATTTGGCCCCTCGACGAATATTTTCCCGGCAAGCCTTACATCAACCGCGGCATCGGCGGCCAGACTACGCCCCAGATGCTGATCCGCTTCCGGCAGGATGTGATCGAGCTTCATCCCAGGGTGGTTGTCATTCTCGCGGGCACCAATGACATCGCCGGCAACACCGGCCCCATGCGATTCGAAGACATCGAAGCGAACTACGCGTCCATGGCCGACATCGCGCGCGCCAACAACATCCGCCTGGTGTTCTCGTCGGTGCTGCCCGTACACAACTACACGCCGCAGTCGCAGAATCTTTTTGCCCGGCGCTCACCGGAAAAAATCCTGGAGCTGAATCGCTGGATGAAAAACTACGTCGCCACGCATGCCGGCTGCGTCTATCTCGATTACTTCTCCGCCATGGTCGACGACAAGGGCTACATGAAGAGAGATCTCGCCGACGATGGCCTGCATCCGAACGCCGCGGGATACAAGATTATGGCCCCGCTTGCCGAGGCAGCGGTCCAAAATGCCCTTGGATTTCCGAAGTCTTGAACCTTTTCCTCCGCCGCAGGCTCTATAATGAAGCGAGTTTCCGACTTCCGCGGCCTTCGGGCATACCATGGCTGCGGCGGCGAGGGATTGGTAGCGCCGGCATCTTGCGACAGCCGCCGGGACGGCGGCGCTACTCCTGAGGGTGCCGGTGGAAACGCCCGCGCCTCCCGCGCTCCAGAAGGAGCGCATTGGAAAGGGAACGCCTGCCGGGATGTTCCCGCCTGCGTGTTTTTCCTTTCCAAGGCGTGGTGAATCAAGGGCGGTAGCTTTGAGGAAGAAGCGATTGGCA
>PLKR01000040.1:0-151 GCA_003140655.1 Acidobacteriaceae bacterium
TCGTATTGCTTTCCGTCAAAACGGGCGGTATAGCTGAAGTCACCCAGAAAATGGACGCCACCGTTTCCGTCCGCCTCGATCTTGAGCACCAAACCTTGCCGCAAACGGGTCTTGCTGAGATCTTGCGTCCACTCGCCTACGAACAGGTCAC
>PLKR01000040.1:220-2019 GCA_003140655.1 Acidobacteriaceae bacterium
CCGAGATTGCCGGGTGCGGGCGAATCGTGTCCGTTCCGAGCCGCAGTGAAATCGAAATGGGTTTCGCCTGACATGACTACATGCACTCCGTCATGCAGATGTGTAATGGAGAGCCGATTCGGAGGATCCAGGCTAGACTGCGCTGAGATGAGCGTCCAGACGCCAAGGCGAGGATCTGGCACTCCAGGTTGGACGGCGGCAAGCAGTCCGAACAACAGTAAGATGGGAGTTGATCCTCTCAAGCCGATGCGGGAAGTTTAGCAGATTGGTCGAGCTTCGCTCGACCCTCCGGTTTCGCTCAGGGCAAGCTAGCCGAGGGCGCCCGTCCCTACATAAACGATAGCGTGACGACGATCTTCTATGACATTATGAATGCGATGCATGTGCGCCATTTTTGGGTGTCAGGGATCGTCCTCTCAGCCGCCATTGCACTTCTTCCATTCTCTTTTCACGCGGAGCGCCACCTGGAGACCGCAACCCGCGTCGAAGGGAGCCAAGCTGAAACTGTCCGGCAGGAGCTGGCCAATCGTTTTCGGTCGCCGTTCGTAGACCGCGTGGTCCTGGTGATCCAGGGACTCCCGCCTGCGGGTTCGGAGCAAGGCGGGCAAGCTTTAGAAACCATCGTGACGGGACTGAGAGACCAACCCGGCGTTTCGGGAGTGGTGTCCTATCTCGACTCGCGCGATCCGATCTTTCTGGGCCGGGGAGGGGGAACGTTTGTTCTCGTGGGACTCATGTCGACCGACGGTCCCGTGGAGTCGCTTGTTCCGAAGCTTCACCAGCTGGCGAGCTCGCTTGAAAATCAACTGCGGGGCCGTTATCCGGCGGTTAAGCTCGAACTCACAGGCGAGATTCCACTGAATTTCGATATTCGGAAAGCGAGCGCCGACGACGTGCAACGCGGCGAAAGTCTGGTGATCCCAGCGACCCTCGCACTTCTGCTGGTGGCTTTTGGAAGTCTGATGGCCGCCCTGATTCCATTGGCGGTTGGCCAGTTGGCCATCGCGACCACTCTGGCGATTACAGGATTCCTGGCCCAGCGCTGGCACTTGTCCATTCTGGTTCAGAATTTGGCCACCATGCTTGGCCTGGGCTTGGGCATCGACTACGCGCTCCTCATGGTCAGCCGCTTCCGGGAAGCGATTTCCGCCGGGAACGACGGACCCGCGGCCTCGGTCATCGCGGCACGTCAGGCAGGTCGCACGCTCTTGATTTCAGCCTCAACGGTAGCCATCGGATTTCTAGCCCTCTTGACGGTTCCGATCAGCGAAATCCGTTCCATCGGTATCGCGGGATTCCTGGTGGCGGGAATGAGTGTGTTGCTTACAAATACTCTCGTTCCGACATTGCTGGCGTTGCTCGGTCCGCGGATTAATCTTGGCCGATTGCCCTTTACTCCAAAGTTGGATGCGCATAGGGCCGCGAGAACAGGAAGGCGCTGGCGGCAATGGGGAAAGGTGATTGTCGCGCATCCCTGGCTTGCCCTCTTTGTGGCAGGCACTCCGTTGCTTCTGCTCGCCTGGCAGATCAGACGACTGGATACCAGTGTCCCCCGGGGAGATTGGCTTCCGCAGGCGGCGGAATCGGTCCGTGCCCTCCACACCCTGAGACAGATGGATCGGGAAGGCGTTGTTGAATCGTTGCGCATCATTGTCGAGCTTCCAACGGACTCCATCGGGCAAACCGACGCTGGGTGGAATGTGCTTGATCGTGTCACCAAGCGCCTCGCGAGCGACCCTCGCTGCGGCCGCGTGATTTCTATCACTACGATTGCGGGGAGCAACCGGTCTTCCCTCCGT
>PLKR01000040.1:2119-4588 GCA_003140655.1 Acidobacteriaceae bacterium
GCCCTGAAGGCCATCGCACTCAACCTGTTCTCGGTCGCCGCGTCCTTCGGAGCATTGGTTTTCGTTTTCCAAAACGGGCACGGAAGCAGCTTCCTGGGAGTTCCTGAGGGAACCGGTAGCGTGTTTCCTCTTGTTCCGATCGTCGCCTTTGCAATCGTTTTCGGATTAAGCATGGATTACGAGGTATTTCTGGTTGCACGCGTTCTCGAAGCCAGAAGGAGCGGGCTAAGTGAAATGGATGCGATCCCGGAGGGTCTGGCTAGAACCGCAGGCCTGATTACGAGCGCTGCCGCGATTATGATCGTGGTATTTGCGGCATTTACCTTCGGAAGTTTCCTGGTGGTCAAGATGATCGGATTTACGTTGGCGGTCGCCGTGTTGATTGACGCCACGCTCGTTCGTATTGTGATCGGTCCCGCGCTCCTTCGTATTGCGGGCGATTGGAACTGGTGGCCTGGCGGGCTCGCAACAGCGCGAGGGGCGCGCCCGTGATGGCGAGTCGCGGAATACGTCAGCGCGGTTTTCTGAAATGAGAACATTCCGAAAGCCTTACTCTCGGCCCGTGGGTACCGCCTTTACAGGAGCTTCTCCGGAAGCACGGATCGCAGCATGCAGCGCGTCCAGAAACTGATGCGGCGTAGCGTAGATGTGATCGACCGAAGCGAGCTTTTTCTGCAGCTTACGTGGGGGATGATTTGGGATGCCTTTGTCCCTGCGCGGCACCCACACGGTTTGCATGCCTGCTTTCTTAGCACCCTGCAGGTTGCCGATCGTATCTTCTGCCATAATCGTCTCGATCGGCTTAATCGGGTCTGCCGGGTCGCGCATGTTGTTAATGGCCGCAAGCACTTTCTCAAAAACCTCCGGGTTCGTGCCCTTTTTATAGGGAGAAATCTCTTCTAGCCCAAAAATATTATGCCCGGGAATCACCTCTCTGAGGCCAAGCTTTTCCAGCTTTTCCATCGCCTCTCCCTCTCCCTGCTTGAAGGAATGCGTGAGGACTGCGACCCCAACCCCAGCGTCGGTTAGCCGCTGTATCTTGCTTACCAGTCCGGCGTCGGGGCGGATGAACCCGGTGCCCATATGCCTATGCCACAGCCGTGTAATCCCCTTGTCTCCTTCCACGATTTTTTCCTGCAGTTCGTCGCGCGTGAGTCTTGCTTTTTTTCCGCTCTTACGGTTCTGAAGCAGCCTCAGATTAAAAGCCATGGCGATCATGTCTTTGTAAGGCGGGTCAAGGGCCTGATCAGGCCGAATGTCTTCTTCCTCCTCGCCCGAGCGCGCTGCCTTCCGGCTGCGATAATAAACTTCCAGCATGCCGATCACGGAGGCGCCGGGGAGGCCCTTGCTTTCTAGGTTTCCCGCCAGCTTGCTGATATACCGGCATAATGCGTCATCTGGATTCTTGTTCGTTTCTTCCTTAGCCTCTTCAATCAATTTTTGCGCTATTTTCCTTCGGAATACGGGAAGGCCGTATTCCTTTTCGATCTCCCGCCAAGCCCGCAGGACGGCGTTTCGGTATGTCTTGTTGTAAGGGTAGAGAAAGCAGTCAAGATCCAAAATAACGAGCCTCGCTTTCTCGCGAAAAGGCTTAGGGTCCGGGTAGGCTTTAGTAGTCATGGACTCAGGCGCGTAGGCCTAAGATTGTGCACAGCGTCGTGATCCCTCAGTCCCAGCTATTCTAAGGCGCGGAGCAGATCTCTGGGATGGGTCAGTACGTACCAGCCTCATTTCGCGGCCATTCTGCCAGCTTTACACAGATCCGTGAAGGGATTGCCAGTTAGCAGGACTGTGAAGGCCAGGTGGGTGGTAGAATCTCGGACCGGTGCCCTCTTAAGGACTTGGCGGGGGGGCATCTTAGCCCGAGAACGGGCCGCAAACCAGTTCATTGGCAAATGACAACGACCTGTGCAAAATCTCAGAATACTTTCACACTTTATTGCACAGTTTCACATTGGTTGTTTCCAGACGACAAGGGGACTTAGACAAAATATACTTTAAAATCAATCACTTCCACGTAGAGCCGGGATGGCGGAACTGGCAGACGCAGCGGACTCAAAATCCGCCGNNTCGACCCCCCCTCCCGGCACCATTTAACTGTATGTTTTTCAATAATTTAGAAGGCATAAAAACTTTGCGTACAATACGCGAACAGTAAAAAGGCGGCACTCTCGCGCCGCCTCTCCACTCATGAAGTCATCTGCGAACGAATGAACCGCTGAAGCTCACCCGGAATGATTCGAAGATCCGCTTGCGCTTCGAAGAAAGCGACGGCATTTTAAACGCCTTCAGCCTTCCCCGTTTGATCCACCGGCGAACCGAATCACATCCGACCGACAACCTCGCAGCCACTTCTTTAACCGAGTACCACTTCTCATCAGAATCCATCTCCCAACCTCGAAGTGAATTCCTCTTCCCTTTCGGGAAGCAAATGAGAAGCCCAGCCGGAGCATCTCTAACGAGCGCTCC
>PLKR01000350.1 GCA_003140655.1 Acidobacteriaceae bacterium
TTCTCGCGCTGGTCGAGAAAGGCTCCGGTCTTCTGGCCTTCGAGCGCGTCGAAGTGGAACTGGATGCCGTTCATGGTGAAAATCGTGGAGCCCTTTGTGCCGCTCACCAGACCGGATGGGCGCGGCGGTAGATCTTCGAGTTGGCGTACCCGCGGGTCCACACGCTCGACGATGGCAGCCGGTTGGAGGCGCTCGGTCAGCTCAGAAATCAAGGCCTCACGCACGGTCTCCGCATCCATGGCCTGTGTAAGGATTTGCATTGAGAGGATGTCGTTGTAGCGGTCGACGATCAAGCCAGGGAGGAAATCGCCCTCGCTGAAGACCATGCGAAAGGCGTTAGTGTCGTGGATGATCGGCCCGCGATAGGCGATAGCATCGGCGATGCGCTGCCGAAGCAGCGCCGGGAAGTCGGCGACAGGCTCATGCGAGATCAGGCGGATAGCGATTTGCGACGAGCTGGAATAGAGCGCGCTGCCGAGGGTCTGGCCGCGATGATCCACAACGCTGACTAGCGAGCCCGCGGGAACGGCCTCGGCCGAAACGATGTCGGAGCGGTAGACCCAGACGTGACCATCCTTCAGGCGGGATGCGCCGCGCGGGGAAACCCTAACGGTAAGGCCGCCTGGACTGCCGGTCGTCTTAGACATGCAGCAATCTTAAACGCACTCACTAGCTGGCGGCTTGCTCGGTGGGAACGGCGGCAGGCTTCTCAGACTTGGCAGAGGTGCGGGACTTCATCTCGTACTGGGCGGCCTCCAGGTCGATATGAAGGGAATCGAGGGCCGTCATGGGCATCTCGATGCCCCAGTTTTCCATTTCCCGTTCCGTCCAGCTTCCGTTCAGGCGGATGGCGCCGGTGATGTCTTCCGGGAAAGCGTGGCGGAAATCTCCTTCGCGAATGAGGATGTCGCCGACGAGGCGGCCGGTATGCATGTCGAAAACACGGCGGGTGGCTTGCCCCGCGGCATTGGCGAAGCACAGGAAAACTTCTCCGGCATCGGCGAATTCCTGACGGTAATACCAGGCCTGGGGAGCATCGATTTTGGGATGATGGCGGCGTGAGCGCTTGTGCTCGGGCTCGAGAGCCTGCATTTCATTGGCGGGGTTAAAGTACAGGACGCGCTGGCAGGAATCGCATACTACGGTTTGCTGCCCGGTGCGCACATCATTGTAGATCTGCGGCCGCAGCATGACCTGGCAACCCATGCATTTGTGATCGAGTACCTCAGAGATGCCGCTGCCGCGAAACTTGGCGACGCGCTCGTAGTGACGCAGTAGATCCTCGTTGACGCCGGCCCGCATCTGATCGCGCTTGGCGCGCCATTCGCTTAACTGCTTTTCATCCTCGGCAGTGCGCTCACGGGCTTCGACTTTCTCTTTTTCGATCTCGGCGGCTTCCGCCTTCAGTTCCGCCTGCGCGATTTTCACTTGCTTGTCGCGCGCGTCCGCATTCACCATCAACTCAAGGATCTTGTCTTCAGTGGCGGCGATCTCCTTTTCGGCAAACTGGATCTCGTGCAACAGCGCCTTGTATTGCTCGTTAGTTTTTACGTCAAGAGACTGGTCGCGGTANNTCGTCGGTTTTGACCGCGGCCTGGGCCTTTTCCAGTTGGGCTTTGGTGTCGGCCAGCTTGTGTTCGATAGCAGCGACGCGTTTGGGGAGTTCGGCGATTTCATCCTGCAGGCGGCGGATTTCCTTGTCCGCTTCTTGCAGGCGCAACAGGTTTTCTATTTCTGGAAGCATCCCGAGACGGCTCAGCTTTGATTCTACCACGCGGAAACGCGGCTCCGTCTTGACCGGCGAGCTGAAGCAGCCGCACGGGAGGCCTTTACGGGTGTAAACTCTTTCGTTCGCGCTGTGCGCTTTGCCTTTATTCTTGTTCCTGGGGTTTCATCGTGAAGAAACAGATCTTACTCTCCGCTGGTTCTGCCGTTCTTGCTGTTATCTCTGGCCTGCTGGCGCCGCTTTGGGCACAATCGTCCTCACCCGTAAAACCGCTCACCATTGAAGCGATCTTCGCTCCGGGCGGTCTAACCGGACGCGGCCCAGAAAATACCGAGTGGAGTCCCGACGGCACCAAGCTTTCGTTCGTGCAGCGCGACGACGAAGGAGAACACGGCGAACTGTGGTATGTGGACACGGCCACGGGCGAGAAGAAAGTTTTGCTGAGCGCCGCCAAACTGGCCTCGCTCGCGCCGGATTACAACAAAGTGAAGGATGAGCGTGAAAGAGAGCGCCTGACACGCTATCACGTGGCAGCTTACCTGTGGGCGCCAGATTCGAAGCACCTGATTTTCGATTCCCAGGGGCAGCTCTGGCTTTTTGATCTGGCGACCAGTACGGCGGTGCAGTTTACCTCGGCGCCCGAACCCAACGTCGACCCCAAGTTCTCCCCCGATGGCAGCCATGTTTCCTACGTGCGCAAGCACAACCTTTACGTTCGGCCGTCGAGCGGTGAGGGCGAAAAGCAGCTCACCAAGGACGCGGGCGACAACCTGTTCAACGGCGACATCGATTGGGTGTATGCCGAAGAGTTGTCGGTGCGGAGCAATTATTTCTGGTCGCCCGACAGCAAGCAGATCGTCTTCCTGCACATGGACGAAACCAAGGTGCCAACCTATCCCATCACCAACTGGATTCCCACGCACCCGACGGTGGACAATGAAAAATATCCTAAAGTAGGGGATCCCAATCCTGTGGTGAAGCTGGGCGTGGTGGAGTCCGACAAGGGCAAGGTGCACTGGATTTCGCTTGCCACTGATGAGGAGGCTTACATCCCGCGTTTTGGCTGGGTCCGCGATGGAGTGATCTGGGCGGAAGTGCTCAATCGCAGCGAGGACAAAATGGATTTGTATTTCGTCGATGCCAAATCGGGGAGGTCGCGAATCGTTTTGACAGAAACTGCTCCCGGCGCTTGGTTCGAATTCGATCATGCGGAGGTCCGTTTCCTGAAGTCCGCTGGCGGATTCCTGTGGCCGAGCTGGCGCGACGGGAACATGCATCTCTACTTCTACAGCTTCGATAAGCAGAACCCGATGGGAGCGGACGCAAAGCTGGAGCGGCAACTTACGCACGGCGATTTTGAGGTGCTGGGAATCGGGGGCGTGGATGAAGCAGCCGGCACGGTGTTCTTCTCTTCCAACCAGGGCGATCCCAGGCAACGCCATCTTTTCTCAGTCAAGCTGGATGGAACTGGCCTGCAGCAGCTTACGCATGATGAAGGGCTTTCCAACGGCAACTTCTCCGAAGATGGCAAGCACTACGAGCAGATATTCGTGGGTCCGATGACCGCGCCCCGGATGTCGCTGTGTGCCGTGGGCGGCGCTTGCTCTCCGGTGTGGCAGGCGCGCGATGAAATCGCGGAATATGGACTGCGGGCATCGAAGTTTCTGGAGTTCAAAGCGGACGACGGCACGACGCTTTACGGACGTTTGCTGCTTCCCCCGGACGCGCCAGCCAGCGGCAAGATTCCGCTGATCGTGTATATCTACGGTGGGCCCGCGGCGCAGACGGTACGGAAAGAACCGCCGGATGCGTTCGATGAGATTCTGGCGCGCAAAGGCTTCGCGATCTTCTCCGTGGACAATCGCGGGACACCGGGCCGCGACCGAAAGTTCCAAACCGCAATTCGCCACGAGTTCGGGGCGATCGAGTTGAAAGATCAGCTTACCGCGCTCGATCAGCTTTTCGCGCAGTACCCTCAGCTCGATAAGGACCGCATGGCGATCTGGGGATGGTCCAATGGTGGTTCGATGACTCTCTATGCCATGACGCACTCAGACCGGTTCCGCGCTGGAGTCGCTGTTGCACCCGTGACCGATCAAATCAACTACGACACTATCTACACGGAGCGTTACATGGGCCTGCTTAAGGAGGACCCGACGGGTTACGCCGAGTCCGACGTGACGAAGGGGGCCGCCAATCTGCACGGCGCGTTGTTGCTCGCCCACGGTACCGGCGACGACAACGTGCACTTCCAGAACAGCATTCAGATGATTGACGCGCTGATCAAGGCGGGCAAACAATTCCGGCTGATGATCTATCCCAACAAGACCCACAGCATCTCCGGAAGCGATGCGCGCGACCACCTGTTCCACATGATTGAAGATCACCTTGAGCGGGAGCTGAAGTAGAGGCTTTACTTGCGCTTGTCGGGTTTTCGGGACGAACTTACTCTCGTCGTGCTTTCTCTCGTCGAACCTTCTTTGCTGGAACTCTCTTTCGACGAACTCTCCGTCGACGAGCTTTCCTTGGCGGAACTGTCCTTTGACGAACCTTCCGATTTGGACTTCTCTTCTTTCTTTGAGTCTTTACCGCCGCCGTCGGAGGAGGAGGGCGCGTTGGACTTATTCGCGTAGTCGGTGACGTACCAGCCCGATCCCTTAAACTGCACGGCGGGCGCGGAAATCATCTGCTCCACCCGGCCACCGCACTCCGGACATTTCTTGACCATTCTGTCGGAATACTTCTGGATTTTCTCGAAGCGGTGACCGCACTTCTCGCACTGATACTCGTAAAGAGGCATGAGTTCTGACGCGGTTGTGAGGAAAAAGTACCTTTCACATTGATTCTAGGGGCGCGGGTTCGATGGCGTCAATTCAGGCGGCGGCACAGGTGACGAGCGACGAGTGATCCTTGAAGATTTATGGTTAAACGTCTTCCGGGAGTTGTCCCGCGAGACGCTGTGGAGCGGTGTTGCGCCAGGCCGCAGCGATTGCCCTCTGCAACGCTTCTTTGCGGACTGTCTTGAGGAACACGCTGGTAGCGCCCCGGCGTCCCCAGGCCCCCTTCACCGGAACGAACACATCGCGATAATCCTTCGAGTAGTAGTGCTGCTGCTCCGCTGTGAGCTTGACCATCCCCCAGCCTTTGGCGGGATAGCCGAGCGTGGCGAAGATCTTTCCGCACACGCGAAAATCCGGATGGTCCATGTGAACCTTCTCTGCTGTTTCAGGAAGAGCAAGGGCCAGGCGGCGAAAGTCATTGGCGGTCATGCGTGCGTTCTCCAGTAAAGATGTGCCTACGCTAACATAACGGCAGATGAGTCATTCAGGTTACGGTCGCCACGGTGGTAGACTCCGCGCATGAAAGACCGCAGCCACGAGCCCGCCCAGACTGCAGCCGTCTCGGAGAACTCCACCCCCGCCGCGGGCCCGGCTCTTTATCTGGTGGCCACGCCCATCGGCAACCTGGAAGACATCACGCTGCGGGCTGTGCGTGTATTGAAGGAAGTGGACTTAATCGCCTGCGAAGACACGCGCCAGACGCAGAAGCTGCTCAACCATTACGGCATCACGACGCGCACCATCAGCTACCACGAGCACAACGAGATGACGCGGGCGGCGGAGCTGGTGAAAGAACTGCAAGAAGGCGCGAGCATCGCGCTGGTGACCGATGCGGGCATGCCGGGGATTTCCGATCCAGGATTTCGGCTGA
>PLKR01000309.1 GCA_003140655.1 Acidobacteriaceae bacterium
TCAGCCTATGTGGCGCAACCCCTCCACAATATTTATGCGTGACGCGCCGTATGCGGGAACATATCCGCTTAGAAATCCTACTGTCGCCGCCACCAGCAATGACCCACCCATCGTGGGCAGCGTGACTTTCATGTTTATTGGAATGCCGATCGCCACGGACGAGTGCGTCAGCAAGTGGATCAATCCGGCCGCACCCAATATTCCCAGCAGACCACCCGCCACCGCCAAAGCCACGGCCTCGAACACAAATAAAGACAGCACCCGCTGGCGAGTGAAACCAAGTGTCTTCAGCACGGCAACTTCGCGGGTCCGGCTGCGCACCGACATGGCCATGGTGTTCGCCGAAACCAATAAGATCGCAAACACCACCGCGCCGCAGATGCCCAGAATAAAAGCCTTCACGTTTCCCAGCGTGGCGATAAACGAAAGCTGGAAAGCCTTTTCGCTCTCCGTTTTTGTTCTCTGAGGAGAGTTGCGGAACATGTCATCAATTTCACTCGAGACTCGCGCCACGTCTCCGGGCTCGGCCACCTGAGTGGCATACCAGCCCGCTCGTCCTTTGAACCAGTCCACGGACTCTTCCAGGTACTTGACGTTGAAATACAAAGAGTTTTGCGGCGGGTCGCGGTGGTAGATGCCGCGAATCGTCAATTCGGGATTCACCGGAAAGATCGTTCCCAGCAGCGTAATCTTATCGCCAATGTTCCACCCATACTTGTCAGCCAGCGTCACATCCACCAGGGCCCCGGCGCGATCCCGCTGCCACGCCGCAATCTGATCTGCCGGAACAATCTTGTCGGAGGCAACCTTCAGATATTCATCCGGGTCGGTAGCTATCTGGGCAAAGAAGTTCTCCGGACGGTCATCCTTATACTTGCCTCCGAACCATGTCATCGGGGCTACCGCCACCACCCCGGGAAGGCTTCGAATCTTGTCCCGATAATAGCCGGGCAGCAGGAACGCTAACGAGACGCGATCGCGCGTGATCATTCGCCTCGCCGAATCCGGCGTTCCTACGTCGATGTAAAACGTGCGCCAGATGGAACCCATCAGCGTGAGCAACAGCAGCGAGAAGGTGATGCTCAGCATCGTCAGCAGGCTGCGCCGCTTGTTCCGAAACGCGTTGCGCATCACAAAACTACTTAGCGTCATAAATTCAACCGATGTGCCGGAGCCCTTCCACAATCTCCACCCGCGACGCGTGGTAAGACGGCACCAGTGAGCTGAAGAATCCGACCAGGGCTGCCGCCCCCAACGCCACGCCCAGTGTTCCCAACGTAACCTGCATCTGGGCCAGGAAAAAGCCCATGGGCGACTGTTTCATGAGCGTCAGCAGCAGCCATGCGAACCCGCAGCCAAAGAGTCCACCCGCAATCGAAAGCGCCATAGCCTCGCCCACAAAGAGGCCCAGGATGGTCTGCCGCTCGAAACCCAGAGTCTTTAGCACCGCCACTTCGCGCGTCCTCTCGCGAATCGACATCGCCATGGTGTTGGCGGAGACCAGAAGCGTGGTGAAGACCACAGCCATACAGATGCTGAGAATGAAAGCTTTCACGTTGCCCAGCATGTTGACGAAGGTGAGGCCGAAGGCTTTCTCGCTTTCGGTCTTGGTGGGCTGCGGCGAATTGCGAAACATATCGTCAACGGTGCTGGCGATTTTGGCTACATCGTCAGGCGATCCGGACATAATGCTGAAGGTGCCGGCCTGCCCTTTGAAGAACGCTACCGCCTCTTCCACATACTTCGCGTTGAAGTAGGCTGTCTTATTCGTCGTCGGCCAATGGTAGATGCCGCGAATGGTCAGCTCCAGGTTGACGGGATAAATCGTGCCCAGGAGCACGATGCGATCCCCCAACTTCCAGCCATGTTGCTGAGCCAGTTCGTCGCTCACGATCACGCCGGCCCGGTCGCGCTGCCAGGCCGCAAGCTGGTTCTGCGGTATCTGCATCTCCGGGTAGACCTTCGGAAACTCGTCGGGGTCGGTACCGAACTGCGCGAAGAAGTTCTCCGGCTTGTCATCCTTATATAAGCCGCCAAACCACGAGTTGGGAACGACCGCAGTCACTCCGGGCACCGCGCGGATTTTTTCGCGATAGAAGCCCGGCAAGCTGAACGTCAGCGACACGCGGTGTCGCGTCACCAGCCGTCGGGTCGATTCGGCGCTGCCCTTGTCGAGGTAGAAGCCGTGCCACAGTGTCAGCATGAAGGTCAGCAGCAGCAGGGAAACTCCTACACTCAACACCGTCAGAATGCTGCGGCGCTTGTTGCGGAGGGCGTTCTTGGTGACAAATCGGGTCAAAGTCATATTTTGAAACCCAGGTGAACCCCAGGGATTACGCGGCGTACGGACACTAGATCAACTCAGTCCATGCAGGCCTCAAGGATAAACGAACAAGTCCGCTTCCCACAACATGCGTCCGATCCCGCAAAGCACCACCCCAGACAACAAGACCGCCCGCATCCATAATCAATCCGCGCCCGCCCCGACGCCAGTGGAGATCGTCATCCGGCTTACATGACAATTGTCACTTCTTTAGCCTCAACAGGGTTAAACGCGCCTGCTGGCCAAAGGTCACGCTGCCGACGGGCATTTTCCGCGCGAGCCCAGATTGTTTTTCACAGGTTGCAAAAACTCACCGTGCAACTACGTTTCGAAAGGGCGCGGCTTCCGGCCGCGCCGCGAAGCTGGGACACCCATTGAAGCCTGTGTCGCCAGTTCCCATCCTGTCTTCACAGTACTTTGGTAACTCGAACCAAGAAGTCCTGAACGATATCCTAGCCTTGACCTGCCCCCGGGTTTGAACCCACGCAGTTTTCCACCGGAAGCTGCGCGGCTTTTTCTGGGATGAGGCACGGAAACAATGTCCACGAAAATCGGCCACTTCGAAATCCTGAGCGAACTGTCAAAGTCTGCAACCGGCGCAGTTTACAAGGCGAACGACCTGCAAACCGGCCAAACTGTTGCGTTGAAGGCGATCCAGTTGTCTGCCTTTGGCGACCGCGCCGCCGAACTGGAGCAGTGTCTCCTCGACGAGGCCGAGACTACCAAGGTCCTGAGCCACTCCAACCTCGCGCCCGTTTTCGGCGCGGGAGAATTCGACGGCGAATTCTGCGCCGCCATGGAATACATCCAGGGCAACAGCATCGCAACCATGCTCGCCCGCCAGGAAGGGTTCTCCATTTGGGACCTGCTCGACATCGGCAGACAGGTGTGCAGCGGCCTCGATCACGCTCACTCCCACAACGTATTTCACTATAGTTTGGAGCCCGCCAAGATCATGTGCGGCTGGGATGGCACCGTCAGAATTCTGAGCTACGGCGTTTCCAGCGTCGGCAGGTTTACGGCGCAAATGCCCGGTGTCCCGTCCATCCTGCAATACATGTCTCCGGAGCAGGTACGTGGCGAGAGTATCGATTCCCGGTCCAACCTTTTCAGTCTGGGCGCCATATTTTACGAAATGGTGACTGACCGCAAGGCCTTCGATCATGAAGACGCTGAATCCCTGCGTCAGAGCATCCTCGAGAGCACACCCGTGCCTCCCGTGCACGTGAATCCAAAACTCCACCCGGGGCTCAGCGATCTCATCATGAAAGCGCTCGCCAAGGATCCCGGGGAACGCTACCAGGATGGAAGGGAATTGCTCGACGATCTGGAGAAATGCAAGGAATCCAAACCGCAGGCGGCGAAGCAGGCAGCAGCGCCCGCCAACAGCCCAGCCATTCCAGAGGCAGTCAAGGTCGCAAACCAGGCGAAGTTCGTCGGCGCGTCCGCTCCACCCGTCGCGGCCAGACCAGCTAGTGCGCCCTCCGTTCCAAGCCGCCCCGCCGAGCCGAAGCCTCGCGCTGCCCAGCCCGTGCAGAACAAACCAGTACAGAATCAACCTGTTGAAAAGAAATTCGCAACCCCGGA
>PLKR01000478.1 GCA_003140655.1 Acidobacteriaceae bacterium
ATTCAACGGCAGCGATCTGAGCGGGTGGAAGGCTAGCGATCCGAGTTCAGCGTCGACCTGGAAGGTCGAAAACGGAACGCTGGTGAGTCCCGGGCGTGGTCCTGAACTTATCAGCGACGCAAAGTTTGAAGATTTCAAGTTACACATCGAATTCAATTGCGCGCCAGGATCGAACAGCGGCGTCTACCTACGCGGTAGGTACGAAGTCCAAATCGAAGACGATCCGCAGCCAGAGGGGCCGAGTATGCGCACCGGCGGTGTGTATGGCTTCCTGGTCCCCTCGCCGGAACAGCCGCGCAGGCCGGGAGAATGGCAGAGCTACGACATCACGCTGGTCGGACGAGTGATCACCATTGTGCAGAACGGTCAGACCATTATCGACAAACAGGAAATTCCGGGCATTACGGGCGGAGCTTTGGATAGTCACGAAGCATTACCGGGACCGATTTATCTGCAGGGTAGTGAGGCCGGACACGTCGCTTTTCGGAACATCACGATTACGCCAGCGAGGTGACCTGGTTCGCCACAAGATTGCTCATCCGCTCACAATCGGTCGCGACGGCCTGCCTGCTAGCCGAGAGGTTTGGACATCCTGACCAGGTGGCAGGGCATCTTGGGAGGATGCTGATCGTCGGGAAATGGCAGTGTTCCGCTTTCCACGTATCCGTGACGCCGGTAGTATCCGGGCAGTTCCTTGCGCAGGTTGACGATTGTTAGATCCATGAAGAGACATTCGGCGGCACGGCAGTAGTCTTCGGCTGCCTCGATCAGAAGAGAGCCCCTGCCGGAGTGTTGCCGCGCAGGATCGACCGCGAGCAAGCCAAAATAGCCGCGATCGCCGCGCAGTTCCACGTAAACGCAGCCGACCAGCGTGCCGTCTTCCTCGGCCAGCAGGAATTTTCCCTTTTGCAGAAGTACCCGCACCTTGTCTGGGTCAGTGCGGTCTGCATCAATGAAGAAGCGTTCAGGGCGGAATGCGATGTTCACCAGACGCGCAATGTTTTCGGCATCCGGGGATTTTGCGGTGCGGGTTTTCAGCCGGTCCATGCTGGACTTGGATTTTAACTGGGAAGCTTGTTTTATTTCGAAGCGTCCGGGGCCACGGAAGCAGGCTAGTGCGAATTCACATTGTAAATCGTGCTGTGGCTGGGCAACAGAACTCCGACGACTGCGCCCACTGCGGCACCGACAACCGCGCCGATCGCGGCGATTGCACCTCTACCAATAGGTTGAATACAGAAAGACTGCGAAGGCGAGCATGGTTGGAATGACGCCGCACCTATCACGGTCCCCGCTCCGGCGCCGACACCTGCTCCGATGAGGGTGTTGCGCAAACGGTGTTTGTTCTCCATGAGTTTCACCCTGCGAACGTCTTGCTTCGGAATGGTTTGCTGGCCTGCGGTGTCCTGGAACGAGATCGCNNGCGCAGGATATTCCAAGGACGCAAGTCAGGAGCAATATGTTCCGCATGAGCGCACCTACTCTCTGACGTTCGGAAGTGCTCTTGCACTACGCGACGTCGTTGAACCATCCACGCGGGCTCAAATCTAGGCTCTTTACCTTCCGAAAGCAAACGATCTGCGCTCATCCAGGCGCAAGCCCTTGGGTAAATCCAAATTTAGAGCCCGCCCGTACAGGAGGTGAGGGTCGAGAAATTCAATCTGAAAGGATTAAGGACAATGAACCGGAAATTCGCAGTTGTATTGGCAATCGTTGCAATCGCCGTAACCTCAGCCGTGGCCGGGATGAAGAACCCGATGGTGGGTGGGCAGGAGATGTATCCGACGAAGAACATCATCGAGAACGCGGTGAATTCCGCCGATCACACTACTCTAGTGGCGGCAGTGAAGGCTGCCGGATTGGTGGAAACGCTGGAAGGCCCTGGGCCATTCACCGTATTTGCACCCACCAACGAAGCCTTCGCCAAGCTGCCCGCCGGCACTGTGGACACGCTTTTGAAGCCGGAGAACAAAGCGACATTGACGAAGGTGCTTACCTATCACGTGGTTTCGGGAAGGTGGAGCGCGTCCGACTTGAAGAAGCAGATCAAAGCGGGGAACGGGACGGCGGAACTCACGACCGTGGAAGGTGGCAAGTTGTGGGCATCCCTGCACGACGGCACGCACATTATGTTGAAAGACGAGAAGGGCGGTACGGCGCTGGTGACCATCCCGAACGTATTTCAATCGAATGGCGTGATCCATGTGATCGACACGGTAGTCATGCCTAACTAATGTTCACCGGGCGAACACAAACGCAAAGGCCGCCTTGGGGTAGGCGGCCTTTCCGGGTGCCAGGGGAGTTCCTACGCGTCACAGCGGGATTATGTTCGAACGTCTATTTTTCGGAAGGCGGCAGGGCGTTCTTCCGGGAGGTTAGTTTAGGCATTTGACTGACCTCATAGTGTTCGACGTTAAGTGGCGGATCGATGAGGCATTCAAGGTCGTAGGCGTAATAGTGGGCTTTGGCAATGTCGGCACCCGCGTACGCCGCGATAGCTTGACGCGACTTCCAGAACGACAGCAGGAGAAAGTGCATCCGCGCCTCTTCTCTTCGGCGCAGCAGATGGATCCCGCGGTTGCCCGCGTAAGTTTGATAGTCTCGAAAGCCGAAGTCACTCAAATAGCGAAAGTAAGCCTCAGCCTTCTCGATGGGAACAACTCCGCGCCAGACCCGGGCAATCGTGTTTCCGCTTCTCACATTGCGGCCACCAGTTGGCCGGGATGGATCGGGCGAGCTACCCGAATACACTTCGTAGTGCTGTACGTGAGGCTCCATTTCGATCAAGTAGTCAGAATCGAAATCGTAATACTTGGCCATGCTGTAATCGTCCCCAGCAAAGCGCTTGATGGCCTCGGTGTCGTCCCAGAACGTCAGCATCTGGAAATGTTCTGCATCTCCTTCGGTGCGGTGCAAACACCACGCGCCTCGATTTCCTTGCGTTGCCAGATACTCGGGAAGCGCAATCCTCCGCATCAGGATCAAGTATTCCCTGCCTTTCGAAACCGGAACGGCCCCGTGCCATATTCGAGCGATCATGCAGCCCTGCCATTTCGCCATCTAAGTTATCATTTCCAACAGTCGTGATTAATCGCGCGTGAAACATTTTGGCGGTCTGAATGGCCGCAATTCCTGTACCCGCGTTTACCTCTGCCCGAGCGAGTAGAATAATTCCGTCTCGGAGGTCGCCCCATGCTCCGCACGTTTGTCTTGGTTGTGCTTATCGGCACGTGTTGCGCCCAACAAACCGCCGCGCCCGCCGCGCTTGATCTCGTGAAACAGGGCGAGAAGCTGAACAGCGAAGGCAAGCAGGACGACGCCCTCGCTCTCTACCGCCAGGCGCTCGAGATATCCCCGAATCTATATGAAGGACATCTCGCATCCGGCATGGCGCTCGACTTGAAAGGGAACTACCGCGAAGCTCGTCAGCACTTAGCGAAGGCGATCGAGCTTGCTCCCGCCGACGCCAAACAACAAGCCCTGCGCACCATAGCCATCTCTTACGCCTTCGAAGGAAATGCCCATGAGGCCGCGAAATTCGAGCAAGAAGTTTTCGACGCGCGCATGTTTGCTCACGACTCCACCGGAGCCGCCGAGATCGCCAACGAACTTGCCCGGATATATCTGGAATCAGGCGACACGAACAATGCCTACAAGTGGTACCAATCGGGATACGAAACCGCCCAGAACAAGCCCGATCTCACCGCAGCCGACAAGAATCTTTGGCTCTTCCGTTGGGAGCACGCCCAAGCCCGCATCGCCGCTCGCCGCGGCAAGGCTGAGGAAGCGCAACAACATATAGCCGCCGCCAAAGCCGCTCTCGACAAAGCCAACAATCCCGACCAGGCTCGTTTCTTTCTTTACCTGACCGGTTACGTTGCCTTCTACACCGGGGACTACAAGAGCGCCATCGCCGACTTACAAAAGGCAGACCAGCGTGATCCCTTGATTCTGGCCCTGTTAGGAGAGTCCTACGAGAAGTCTGGCGACGCAACTCAGGCTAGGGATTACTACCGCAAAGTCCTCGCCTCAAACGCTCACAATCCCACCAACGCCTTCGCGCGGCCCCTGGCAAAGAAAAAACTGGCAGGGGGAAACTGAAGCGGCCAGCGCAAGAATTCAGCAACCGCAAATGAAGTTATCGCATCAGAACCTCATGCAACTTCTGAATCTCCGCAACGTATGGATCATTGCGCTCGCTTTGCCGCTGGGGGGCATCACTGCCTGCTCAAATAAAGACAACCCAGATGAAATCCGAAGGCAAACCGCCGAGGCAACCGAGACCATGAGGCGCGATACCAAGGCCGTAGTGGAAGGCGTGAAGGAAGGGATGCGCAGCGATAAGGCCATCGACATCAACAATGCCTCACGGGAAGACCTGCTGAACCTGCCGGGCATGACGCAGCATGAAGCCGACCGCATCATCGCGGAGCGTCCATTCAAGAACGCGCACGAACTGGTAGCGCGGCACATCATCCCGGAATCGGAGTATGACAAAATAAGTGACCGGGTCATCGTAGGACACTAAGCTGTCTTTCTGTGACTTCCTGTATGTTCCTGCGATATCATCAAGGGGATGTCTCCCTTGCGCCAGAACCATCCATTTCAAACCGACGACGC
>PLKR01000220.1:0-1748 GCA_003140655.1 Acidobacteriaceae bacterium
CGCTCAAGACGCGCCAGCCGCGCCACCGGACGAGCACGGCATTGCCGTCGCCAATATGGATCGCTCAGTCAAGCCGGGCGACGATTTCTACGAATATGCCAACGGCGACTGGCTCAAGCGAACGGAAATTCCACCCGATCGCGGCGGCGTTAGCGTCTTTAGCAAGCTCGCCGATCTGAGCAACCAGCGCACCGCGGCGCTGATTGAAGAGATTGCCAAATCCAATCCCCCTGCAGGCTCAGGCACACGCAAGGTCGCTGACCTCTACAACTCTTACATGGACGAGGCCGCCATCGAGGCCAAAGGCCTCGCACCTGTTCGCCCGCACCTCGATGCGATCGCTGCCATCCGCGACAAGCGCGAGTTAGCCCGTGCCCTCGGTGAGACCCTGCGCGCCGACGTAGACGCTCTCAACAACACTAACTTCCACACCTCGAATCTTTTCGGACTCTGGGTCGCCCCCGGCTTCAACGATTCCGAGCACTACACCGCCTATCTGCTTCAGGGCGGATTGCAACTGCCTGATCGCGAATATTATCTTGCCGACAACGAGCACATGCGCACCATTCGCACGCAGTATCAGGCGCATATCTCAACCATGCTCAAGCTTGCAGGATTCACTGACCCAGACGCCCGCGCCGCCCGCATCGTTGAACTCGAGCGCGCCATCGCTCAGGCTCATCGCACTCTGGCGGATAATCAAGACATTCACAAGGCCAACAACACCTGGTTGCAAGCTGACTTTGCCATCAAAGCGCCCGGTTTGGATTGGACCGAATACTTTCGCGCCGCCGGGCTTCAGCAAACCAACCTCATTGTCTGGCAGCCGGAGGCTTTTGCCGCTGAGTCCGCCTTGGTGGCCTCCGCTCCTCTTGATACGTGGAAAGACTGGCTCGCATTTCACCTGATCGACGCCTATGCCGGCGTGCTCCCAAAAGCGCTGGCACAAGAAGGCTTTGCCTTTTTCGGCAAGACGCTTTCCGGAACTCCGCAACAGCGTCCCCGCTGGCAGCGCGGAGTTTTCGTTGTGAATGGCCTGCTGGGCGACGCCGTCGGCAAGATTTACGCCGAACGCTATTTCTCGCCGGAAGCCAAGGCACAGGCGCAGACCATGGTCGTCAATCTTATCGCTACTTATCGCAAGCGCATTGAAGCTCTTTCCTGGATGGACCCTGCAACCAAAGCAGAAGCCCAAGAGAAGCTCTCTACCCTTTATGTGGGGATCGGCTACCCGGAAACCTGGCGCGACTACTCTTCGTACGAAATGAAGCCGGACGACATTTTTGGCAATATTTGGAGGAGCCGCCTGGCGGATTATCGCCGGGACGTCGCGCGCCTCGGCAAACCGGTCGACCGCAAGGAGTGGTCGATGACGCCGCAAACCGTGAACGCGGTGAATCTGCCTCTGCAAAATGCGCTCAACTTTCCTGCCGCCATTCTGCAGCCCCCATTCTTCGATCCGCTCGCCCCGGCTGCCGCCAACTACGGCGCTATCGGCTCAATCATCGGACATGAAATCAGCCACACCTTCGATACGGAAGGCAGTGCTTTCGATTCCAAGGGCCGTGTCCGCAACTGGTGGACTCCGGCGGATCTGGAGCATTTCGAGGCCGCCACCGCTAAACTTGCGGCGCAATACGACACCTATAAACCCTTTCCCGACCTGTCAGTAAACGGCAAGCAGACTCTGGCGGAAAACATCGCCGACGTTGCCGGCATCTCCGCTGCTTACGATGGATATCGCGCCT
>PLKR01000220.1:1761-3147 GCA_003140655.1 Acidobacteriaceae bacterium
CCGCCACCGTGCGCAACGTCGATGCCTGGTACGCCGCTTTCAATGTTCAGCCAGGAGAAACTCTGTATCTCGCGCCGCCCGACCGCGTCCGCATCTGGTAGGTGTTAATAGAGGTCTGTCATGCTGAGTGGAGCGTGATCGTCCAAAGGACGATCACGCGCAGTCGAAGCATCCCTACCCTCGCTCCAACTGCCGTAAGCTAGTCAGAGACCTACTTAAGACTCAACGGCGACCAGAAACAATATCCTATGACCTCGGTCCGAATCGACAAATGGCTCTGGGCTGCCAGATTCTTCAAGACAAGAGCCCTGGCAGCGAAAGCCTGCGATCTCGGCAGAATTCAATCCAACAATCAGCCCGCCAAGCCCGCCCGCGAAGTCCGCATCGGAAACATGTTGCGAGTCACCAACGAAGGCGGCGACTTCGAAATCGAAGTCCTGCTTCTCAGCGACACGCGCGGTCCGGCCTCGGTCGCCCAAACTCTCTACCGCGAAACCGAAGCCAGCCGCGAGCTCCGCCAGAAAGTAGCAGCGGAGCGTAAGGCCATGAAGCAGTTCGAAGAGCTACCAGCAGGCAGACCATCCAAACGCGATCGGCGCAGAATCATCCAGTTCCGCGGCCGAGCCTGACCGCGAGCGAGCAGATCCGTGAAACTCAATCAGACTTGTGCCGAGAACTACGGCTCAGATTGAAGGCCGTGTTCACCAAACCAACGTGAGAGAACGCCTGAGGAAAATTACCTAACTGACGTTTTGCCACCGGATCGTATTCCTCGGACAGAAGCCCCACATCATTCCGGATTTCTAACAGCCGCTCGAACATCCGGACTGCGTCTTCATGGCGCCCCTGCAACTCGTAATTGTCCGCCAACCAGAATGAGCAGGGCAGAAACGTTCCTTCCCCATGAGGCAGACCGTCGACGGCGGGGTCTTGCGTGTACCGTCCGACAAAGCCATTCTTCACGAGATGTGTTTCGATGGCTTTAACAGTACCGATTACGCGCGGATCATCCGGCGGAAGAAAGCCAACCAGCGGCATCATGAGGACGCTGGCGTCGAGGTATTTACCGCCGTAATACTGCACAAAGGAATTCATATCCGCATCGAAACCCTGTCGGCAAACCTGCTCATGGATCGCCTCTCGAAGTTTTTGCCATCGAGCCATCTCAACCGTGAATCCGCCCTTTTCTGCCGACCGTATCAGCCGGTCGACCGCCACCCACGCCATCATCTTGGAGTGTACGAAGTGCCGCCGCGGACCGCGCATCTCCCAAATGCCTTCATCCGGCTTCTCCCATCCCGTCTCCAGAAATTCCAGCATCGCCAGCGCTACCCCTTGGTGGTCATGCTCTGCCGGCTGCAATCCGGCTTCGCGCGCCTGAAAAAG
>PLKR01000220.1:3207-3486 GCA_003140655.1 Acidobacteriaceae bacterium
CCCGCATTGAGCAGGGCTTGCAGAGTCAGTGTCGCATCCCGCACCCAGCAAAAACGATAATCCCAGTTCCGCACGCCGCCCAGCAGTTCCGGCAGCGAAGTTGTCGGCGCGGCTACGATCCCGCCCGTGGGCAGAAATGTCAGGCCTTTCAGCGTGACCAGCGAGCGCAGCACCGCATCCCGCCATTTACCCTGAAAAGCGCAGCGACCCGACCACTCCCGCCACCATTCCTCCGTCTTCTGGATCGCCACGTCAACGTTCACCGGCTCAGGTTCACGC
>PLKR01000220.1:3506-6614 GCA_003140655.1 Acidobacteriaceae bacterium
ATAGCCGAAATCCCGCCGTCGATTCGCCGCACCCAGGGCACCACTGACCCGTAGTCGAATCGAATCACCAGTTCCAGTTTCATCCGGATCTGCCCTCTCGTACCCACCGCCACGCGCAGAAGTTCAGGCATCTCGCTGCCCGGGATCATGCAGTCGACGAGCGTTGCCGATCCATTCTCGGTCTCAAACGTAGTCTCCAGAATAAGAGTCCCATCCCTATAGCACCGCCGAACGGACCGAACCGGTTCCGCGGGTGAAATGGACCAATGCCCATGTTCAACAGTTCCGAGCAGCGCCGCGAAGCAAGCGGGAGAATCAAAGTGCGGAAGGCAAAGCCAGTCGATCGAACCCTGTTTAGAAACCAAGGCGGCCGTGTGGCAGTCGCCAATCATGGCGTAATCTTCGATCGGTATGGACAGGAATTACCCTCCGCAAATCAGGATCGGCAAAGCACATATTTTCTCACAGAAGCTTATGCGCCGAGGGGAAGAGAAACTCGTGTGGGCAAAGGCGACCCCGTCCGCCGCCATGGCGAAGGACGAACCATCCAAAAGGAACTTCAGGAAACCTCAAAAGTGGAAAATCAGATCGCTCGCCGCCGTTAGCTGATTATGCCGTCGACCATTGTCGTAAGCACTCATATCCCACGCCCGCTCGAAACGCAATTCCGGACGCAACTGCACCGTCGAGCCTATCCAGTGACACCACATGATCGTGTTCTCCGAGTATTTGGTCGCGTAGCCGGTTCGCTGGCCTTTTTTGTCGTCGAGAAAGTCGCTGCGGAACGAGAGGAAGTCATGCCCTGAAAGTTCCTTCTGCAGGAAATTCACGACGGCATACTCGGGCGCGGTGCAAAGGCGCTCTCCGGCTAGGCAGTACGCGGCGTTCGCGCCTGTTTCCGGCTGAATCGTGCCTCCCACAGCGGGCACGTCGCGTTGATACATATACCAGGCCTCGGTTCCCATGTGCCACGTCTTCGAGAACTTGTGATACCAGGTCGCGTCATACTGTTGCAGATTGTTGTACGCGTACTTCCCGTCATTGATTCCGTTGGCGCAGGTGTAAACATTGTCATTCACCGACTTCGTCGTATAGCTCAGGCAAGCCGTGCCAGAAGGCTTCGCATCCGGAGTCCACAAGGCAACATCGTGCCCGCCCGTAATCCCAAGTTGCACCAGCCACTGTTCGTTCAGCTTAACCGTCGCAATCAAACCTGTGTCGGTAAACGGATCAATCGCATAAAGCAGCGAGTGGCTGAAGATATAGTTGTTCGGCGCCAATTGCGCCTCGATTCCCGGCACGGAGATGTACCGGCCCACCCTGACATTCATCCCCTGCGCAACCTGCGGGATATAAACGTCAACATATTCCAAAGTCGGATCGAAGCCATATTCCCGATGATCGTTCACCCACGGCCCGCTCAGATAACCCTTCCCCGTCGTAAAACGATAGTCCGTGCCGTAGAGTGCCGTCAGGTGGTAGCCCCAGTCGATATGATCGCGCTGTACTGAATCCGGCAGCCGCTCGGCGTAGAGAACAAGTTGATTCATNNAGCGACGGATCGATCCATCCATATAGCTTCGTCCGGCTCCGGGCCTGGTTGATCGCCGTCATCAGCGGATAGCTGTTGGTGTCCGGCTCCCCAATCACCGGCGAGCCCCCATACGACCAATCCGAATTGGGGAACGGCGGCGCATCCAGCGGCGAAGGAAGCCCGCGCCGCGCGGGTGCTGGCGAGGATGCAGCCGTCCCCCACCAGTCGTGGCGATAAAACTCCGCCCAGCGGGCAAAGAATCCCTTTCCCTTCTCCATGCGCGGCGTCGGCGCGTCAGGTGCAGGATTGCCTCCGTTTGGTTGTTGTCCCACACACAGATCACACGACAAGAACACGGCGCACGCGAGTAGGGACAAGAAGCATCGATAGCGGCCGAAATTATTTGTTGAACGCATAGGAAATGGCGTGCCATCCAAGTCTACAAGGCGTGCCGTTTTGCCCCCACCTTGCGCCGCCAAAAAAGTATGTCATTCCGAATCGGGCTGAAAGCCCGGTGAGGAACCTGCCGCCCTCTGCGGATAGAACTCAGTGATCGCGGTCAGTTGCGACGAGCCGTTCGAAACCATCGCCAGAGTTTAGTGACGACAAGCGCGTTTGTCGGTACTAATCCGACGGACGAACGATAACTTCCGGGTTACCCGTGACTCGGGCACAATCCGCCGCTGCAATTCGGAAATCAGGCCACGGACCCTTGGGTTCATAGTTTGGCGAAGAGGCAGATGCCGGACCACGGCCGTGAGCCCTGGCGTCCGTTGGACTGCGGTAACAGCGACAGCAGCCGCATGCCGAATGAAAGGCGTTTGAGACGTGCCGCCGTTTTGAGTGGCGAACGCACATCAACCGGCTTCCAGCCGTACGGAACGAAGAACTCCGGGCCTTCCTCCGGGCCAAATTGCGCCATGGAGCCGCTCTCACTGAGTGAGGGATTCAGACCCTTCCGGAGTAGACGCAGGAGGCCCGGTGATGCGAGATCCAGGATCCAACGCTGAAATGCGGGAGGGGCGGCGAGATCCTCCGCAAGCGCGCGGACCTGATCGGCGCTGAAATAGATTATGAGCCCTTCGGTGAGGATCAAACTCTTGGCGGCCCTGCGTCCGAGTTGGGCGAAGAGCTCGCGGCGGGCAGGGGCGTCAGATAGATCGAGGCGGACGCGTTCGAGAGCGCAGGCCGGCTTCTCGCCGGCCAGGATTTCTTCTTTGTAAGAAACGATGCCGGGGAGATCGACCTCGACCCACTGTAGCGTCGCGGGCAGGGCCATGCGATAGGGGCGCGTATCGAGGCCCGCGGCGAGATTGACGACCATATCCACGCCCTGCTGACACTGTTCAGCGATGAATTGGTCAAACATGTACGTGCGCGTCACCCAGGCCCAAGCGTTGCGGTTGCTGAAGGGAATGGAGTCGGCGATCTGATCGCCGCGCTTGCCGGCGAGACGCCGCGCAAAGGGATCGCGAAAGAGCGCATCTTGGCGTTCGGTCTCGCGCGCCCGATAGACTGCGGCCAGGAGTGCCGTGTCCGAGATATTGCGGATCAGCGGTTCGGCTTGGGCCACG
>PLKR01000131.1 GCA_003140655.1 Acidobacteriaceae bacterium
CTATCTCGATGATGCCTGCGACGGTTTCGTGGAAGTCCGCCTGACACTGACCAATGGCAAACAACTTACCGCCATGGCGCGCATCTGTGCGGCCCCACCGGCACTGGTCCCCGACTCGTTGTTCGTGCGCAGCCTGGCCGACGACCTCGATCAGGTCATCAACGGCCCCGCAGTGTCGCGCCAGGAGCCTTACGAAGTTACGCGCGATCACGCCGCGGATATTGTGAGGCGGGCTTACGAAACCGTGCGCTTCATGAACGTAACGGTGATGAACGGGAACAACATCAAAGGGCGCTCCGCGCTATTGCTCGACTCGATGCCCGAGGAAGAGGCGGCCGACACCGAGCGCGCGATCCGTCCGGTGATGTCCCCGGAAACCGTGGATACGCTCGCTATCATGGCGCTCCACGAAGAGGTGTACGCGGCGCTGCGCGGCGGAGCTGCTTCCTGGTTCATTGACCTGCTCCGGAAACCGGAGGAAGTCGCGGATTTTACCGACCGCGGTCGCAGAAAAATGCCTGCCCTGATGTGCGGCGCTGACAACAACTATCTCGCACTGACTTACCGGCAAATCGATACGATTCGCAAGCTTGGCGAGGACGCTCCCTTCCATTCGAAAGCCGTTGAAAATAAGGTGGGCCCGGAGCCGCTCCGGCCGCGCAATCTTTCAGCGCAAATCAATTACGCAGCCGCCGGCAACCCGGTCAGTTCGCGACCCGTGACTTCCGTCGCCAATTGTTGTCCCGGCCTTGAAGTGGACTTCCGCGCCGTATGGCGCCGCATGTTCAAAGGGATAGTTCTGCGCGAATACGACAATCTGGTCGTTGATGTCGACGATCCACGCAAGAAGCGCCTTAAAGGGCGCCGGCTGCTGCGTGTCCGCGTTCCAAGCGGCCGCGCGTTTCTCATGATGACGCCGATCCGGGGACCGGCGGCCAGCGACCCAGATGGCGAAATCATTCTCTCCACTCAATTCAATCCACATGGGCTGGCTGCCCTCGAATGGTCCAACGCGCTGGCTCATATCCTGTGGAAGAATCAGGGTAAGACGGTTATCTGCGACTTCACGAAACCTCTGCCCAAAGATGAAGCGGACATGCAGCAACCATTGATCGAAAGAGACGGAGACCGGCCACAGAACTACGTCAGCTTCAAATTCAAAGTGCGGCATTTCTTTGAGGGAGATACCGCGGTGATCTCCACAGCGCTGGCTAAGGCGGGAGAATTGACTCAGGGGCTGTGCTCGCCGTGGCAGAACGATTATCGCGAGTGTTCCTGCTACTACTGGGCCTCGGCCCGCCCCGACTACATCAATGTCGAGCCTGCGGGAAATGGGCTGAGCAAAGGAGACAACTGGCTGCAGAAAGAACGCACGGGCGACTACGTGCCAGACGATTACTCGGACGAGCGCCTCATCCTCTATGACGATCTCTTTAACGAATGGGAGCGCTGGTTGAGGTTCCAGGTGGGGGGCCGGGATGTGCCCGACGACGACCGCGCGAAGGAAAACAGTTGAGTAGCACCGAGGCCAGCCGCTGCATGAGCGCGTCGGCGCCGCGCGTTCCTCAAGCCCACCTGATCGAAACCGCACTCGGACAACATCTCTTCGTCGCTGATGGGAGCCGTCTCTTCGACGCCGATGCGAGTCTTTTTGCAGGATTCGAATCGGCAATGGCTGAAGGCCATGCGGACGAGATTGCCGATCTCCTGAAGCAGATTGGACTCGCCGGTGCTCCGCTCATCAACGATACCCCGTTGCCGGCGCCTCCGATCCATGCACTATCTCTCGCAGTCGCGCAGAAGTGCAATCTCGGTTGCACGTATTGTTATGCGCAGCAGGGCGAGTTCGGAGGCGCCGCAAAGAATATGCCGCTGGAGGTCGCCGAGCAGGCAGTCGATCTGCTGGTCAACAACGCCGAACCTGGCGCAAAGCTGAACCTCGCATTCCTCGGAGGTGAACCGCTCGTGAACCGGCGTGTGCTCCAGGCTGCAACGTTACGCGCGGCCGAACTCGCTGCTCGCCGCGGCCTCACGCTCACTTTTTCCATCACGACCAACGGCACGCTCCTCACCGAGGAGGATGCGATTTTTTTCGAGGCGCACGGCTTTGCGGTCACGGTCAGTCTCGACGGTCCGCGGGAAGCGCACAACGCCCTGCGGCCGTATAAGAACGGCGGCGGCAGCTTCGACGCGATCATGCGCAAACTCGAGCCTCTGCTTCGCTGCCAGCGGCACATGCAGGTCTCGGCGCGCGTGACGGTAACGCCACGCAACCTGGAACTGCGCCGCGCTCTCGACCAGTTCATCGCCGCTGGTTTCCACAGCGTCGGCTTTTCTCCCATGCTTAGCGCCCCCAACGGCAATGGTGAAATGCAGAGCGCGGATCTCGAGGTAATGCTGGGCGAAATGATCGACTGCGGGCAGGAGTTCGAGCGCCGTTCTCTTGCCGGCGAGCGCTATCCGTTCGCCAATATGGTGAACGCCATGCGCGAAATTCAACGCGGCACACACCGCCCGTATCCGTGCGGCGCGGGGGCAGGATACCTCGGCGTCTCTGCCGACGGCGAACTCGCGGCGTGCCATCGCTTCGTCGGCGACGAAGCGGGCGCGATGGGATCTCTCACGGAAGGCGTCGACCTGCGGCGCCAAACNNCGCTACTTGTGCGGCGGTGGCTGCCACCACGAAGTCATTCGGCGCGGTCGGCCGGCATGCGACTACATCCGTGGCTGGTTACACTATTGCCTCGAAGCCTATCTGCGTCTGTCTCCGCAGCGCGTGACCGTAGCTGCTCGTTGAGGACACAGCCTCATGGCCAATATCTGCGTGATCGGCGCCGGACCCGCAGGCAACACCTTCGCCGCGCGTATGGTCCAGCTCGGCCACCATGTCTGCCTGGTTGAGCGCTCCCGCTTCCCCCGCAGGCACCTCGGTGAATCGTTGAGTCCTGGCGTACTGCCCCTACTTGAAACGATCGGCGCGCGCGAAGCCGTGGATGCAGCCGGCTTCCGCCGCGTGCGCCGCGTCTACGTGAAGTGGGACAGCGATCTTCAGGTTCGAGAGGACGTGCGCGAGCAAGGCCTGCTGGTTGATCGCGGCGACTTCGACCGGATCTTGCTGGAACGTGCCAGAGCGCTGGGTGTGCGCGTGCTCCAGCCGGCAATTGTGCGCGAATGCCAAAGTGACAACGGGGGATGGCGGGTCAACGTCGACGCCGATGGCAGCGCCGTTCAGATCCATGTCGACTTCTTAGCGGATGCGAGCGGACGCTCCGCCCAGATCGCTGGGCACGTGCGCCGCACCGGCTGTCGTACTCTCTCTTTGTACGCCTACTGGCGCGGCCGCGATCTCCCGCAAGAACCGCGAATCGAGGCTGGCAGCGACGCGTGGTATTGGGGCGTGCCTCTGCCCGAGGGCGCTTACAATACGCTCGTCTTCGTCGATGTAAAGCATTTCCGCGCTGCACGATCGAGTTCTCTGACCGCGCGTTTTCTGGACCTGCTCGGCCGTTCCGGTCTGATGGCTGCCTGCAGCGATGTTCATCTGGACACTCCTGTTCTAGCCGCCGACGCCACGCCCTATCTCGATGAAGATAGCGTGACGCCCTCTACCATTAAGGTTGGGGATGCGGCACTGGCGATCGACCCGATCTCTTCGAGCGGCGTGCAGAAGGCGATCCAGAGCGCCCTCGCGGCTGCCGTCGTCGCCAATACACTGCTGCTCAAGCCGGCATCGCGCGACAACGCGATGCGCTTTTATAAAGCGAGTCTGGCTGATGCTTCCGAGCGGCATTGCCGGTGGGCCGCCGGCCATTACGGCTCGGCAGCGGCACGCATCGGCGGCAAATTCTGGGAAGATCGCGCGTCCCACCCGGAATCGAGTCCACCTTCGGTTGACACGCCACACGCTCCCGTCGATGCCCGGGCACTTTCCGCAGCCCGCGTCGAATTGTCACGCCAACTCGAATTCGTAGAACTGCCGTGCATTGACGGCGATTTCGTCACGGTCAAGCCTGCGCTGCGGCACCCGAATCTTGTAAGTCCTGCCGCTTACCTTGGTGGCTGGGAGTTAGCGCCATTGTTACAGAGATTGCCCGCGGGATCGACGCCACTCCAGATTGCGAGATCATGGTCCGACCGTATTCCATTGCAGTCCGGTCTGGCAATAGCCGGATGGCTGTTGAATAATGGAATCCTCGTTGAGGTCGTTTCTTGCGCGAGCTAGCTTGATGATTTCCATTTCAGAATGGCTCAAGAGCATCGATCTTGAGCAGTACACACCCATCTTCGTCGAGAACGAAGTGGATTTCAGGACTCTTCAAGTCCTGACTGACAACGACTTGAAGGAACTTGGTCTGCCGTTCGGACCGCGCAAGCGTTTGTTGGACTCGCTGGCGAAAGCGAAGCAGTCCGAGGCTTCCGCGCCCGCAGCTACTTCTGCGGGTGAACGGCGCCAGCTCACCGTAATGTTCTGTGACATGGTGGGGTTCACGGAATTGGCCCACCGTGTCGACCCCGAAGTCCTGCAAAACATCATTCGAAGCTACGAAGATGCCTGCGCGGTCTGCATCACCCGCTACGACGGTTACGTCTTTCAGCGCCTAGGGGACGGTATCGTCGCCTTCTTTGGCTTTCCGCTGGCGCACGAAGGCGAGGCCGAACGGGCCATCCGCGCCGGGCTAGAGATCGTAGAGACAATGGCAAGCCTCGATGTGCCAGCGGTGGGGCATATCAAAGTGCGGATCGGCATCGCCACCGGCATTGTTGTGGTGACATCGCGCGAGCGAGGTGCGGTCGGTGAGACCATGAACCTCGCTGCCCGGCTCCAGGCCGTCGCCCAGCCCGGCAGCATTTTGGTTAGCGAGCGAGTTCACCGGCTCACAGGCGGTGTATTCGATTATGAGGACTTGGGCGAGCATGACTTGAAGGGCATCGCTCGCCCCACCCGTGCTTATCGAGTTCTTGGCGTAGGTGCGGCAGCGAGCCGCTTCGACGCCGCCATGGGTTCTGGACTAACACCATTCGTGGGGCGGGAGCATGAAATCGGTGTTCTGCTCGAGCGTTGGCAACTAGCCCGAAAGGGCGCGGGGCAGGCGGTTTTGTTGTCAGGTGAGCCCGGAATCGGCAAGAGCCGCATTGTAAATGCCCTTCGCGAGCGTCTGGAGGCTCAGGCAATTCCTTCCCTGCGCTTTCAGTGTTCGCCTTTTTACGTCAACAGCGCTTTCTATCCGATCAGTGCTCACTTCGAGCGAGCCCTGGACCTCGCCCGTGACGAGCCCGTCGCTTCCAGGTTGGACAAACTCGAGGCCCTGGTTGTGGGGCGCTACGGCCTGCCTGTTAGGGACGTGCGCTTCATCGCCGCCATGCTCTCCATTCCCTACGAGGAGCGCTACGGCCCGCTCGCGATGAGTCCGCGGCTCATCAAGGCTGAAACAAACCGCGTTTGGGTCGACATCGTAAAGGTGGCGGCACGCGCGCAGCCGACCCTGATGCTGTTCGAGGATCTGCACTGGGCTGATCCCACCACGCTCGAAGTGCTAGGCATGCTGATCGATCAACTCGCAAATATTCCCTCGCTGGTCGTGCTTACCACCCGGCAGGAGGTCCAGTCGAGCTGGTCCGAACATCCATATGTCTCAGCGCTAAACCTCTCCAAGCTGACTCCGGCGCAGAGCAGCGCACTCGTATCAGGGCTGGCCCGCGGGAAGGCGCTGCCGGCAGAACTGGCCGCGCAGATCGCGGCAAAGACCGATGGCGTGCCGCTTTTCGTTGAAGAACTGACCAAAGCGATACTGGAGTCGGGCGACCTGATCGACCAGGGTGATCGCTACGTTTATGCGGGCACATCCGCCGGC
>PLKR01000398.1:0-5264 GCA_003140655.1 Acidobacteriaceae bacterium
GCGGCATGCTGTCGTATTTCGCCGACTCATCCTGGGCAAAAGTGATTCCCCCCGCGCCCTTGATGGCGCGGCATCCTTCGGTGCCGTCCGACGCCGTGCCCGACAAGATGACGCCGATGGCCGGTTGCCCAGCGCTCTCGGCGAGTGAGCGGAAAAAATTATCGATCGGCATGTGCTGTCCGTGAGTCAGCACTCGCGAACCCAGATGCAGGATTCCGTTCTTGATGGTGAGGTTCGTGTTGGCCGGAATCACGTAGGCATGGTCCGGCTGCACCAATAATCCCTGAGTAATTTCAGTGACGGGAATCTTGGTTGTCCTCGAGAGGATTTCCTGCAACGAGCTGCCATGCTTGGGGTCAAGGTGTTGCACCAGCACGAAGGCCATGCCGGTCTTTTCCGGCAGGTAGCGCAACAGTTCGGAGAACGCTTCCAGCCCGCCCGCCGACGCCCCGATCCCCACGATGGGGAACAATCCCGGTGACGTTTTGGCATCATTCTCTGCGGTGGCTTTGCGACGTAATTTGACCTGCTTGCGTGGAGAACTCTTCATGAAGCTCCTCCTAAAGCTGAAGTCGTCCAAGGAGCTGGGGCCCGTGAATCTGCTTCCCCTCTGTCGACAGCGACAGGCCCTGCTGGACGCGAGCGCGCCCGCAAGAAGATTCCTGCGAATTCTAGACCGGAGTGGCTCGCGGGTCAACGGATATAGCTAAGAAAAACGTGCCTGGCAGCACGCGCTTCCCAATATGGTCCGTAGATGGTGAGGATTTCTTATACGCTGAGATATGAAACGGAGGCGCCGCGACATTCTCCGCGCCCTCTAGAAGGAAATTCTGGGGTGGGAAACGGGAATCGAACCCGCAACCGTCGGAGCCACAGTCCGGTGCTCTGCCAGTTGAGCTATTCCCACCGCCACGTCGATTATAGCAACTGCGCTTCGCAGATGTCAGAAACCAGCAGACGCTTCGCGTCTGCAATTCCAAAATGGGTCGCCGCTGCTCTCATCAATTGATAACCTCGCGCCCCTGTGCAAAACTTTCGCTTTTCATGTGACGGATGACCTGGACTTCAACTTTTCTTTACCCTAATCTGGGAAGCGTTGGCCAGGATGTTGTGCCGCGCAGTTCCGGACTCCTCGCGGCCCCTGCCTAATCCCACGCGAGACTGTGGCAGGGACATCCGATGCGGGCGCTTTAGTGGCTTCCCTGGTAGGCCCAGGGCTGGCGCCCGTTGTGGGAGTGATCACTCCTCAGCTAAAAAGCGGCTACACCAAGAACTTAACAGGTGAGTCAGGCTGGAAAAGGACAAGTAGAAGAAAAAAGACGAGAAACTATCGAGAATTCCAGATAGAAGAACGGAAGATCGGGATAGCAGCGCCAATCGCTCGGGCTGCGGTGCGGGCCGCTGTGCGGACTGCTCTGAGGAAATGAGAAATTCTTCGCTCATGGATCCTGGGGAGGTTTTCGTCTACCTGCAACTGGTCAATCCCGGCGACCGGCGACCGGACACCGGCTACCGCGTTCATCCCCGCCCTACACCAACGTATTCAAAACCCATGGCGCGCAGCCGCACGGAATCCAGCAGGTTCTTCGTATCCACGATGATGGGTTTCTTCAGCAGGTGTTTGATCCGCTCAAAATCGAGCACGCGGAACTCAGGCCAGGCCGTGCCCACAACCAGTGCGTCCATGCCTTCCGCCGCCGCATAGGCTGATTCGCAATAGCGTACCGAACCATTCAGCTGCAGCTTGGCCTCGGAGAGAGCGACCGGGTCATAAGCCCGCACCCGCGCGCCTTTGGCGACCAGCGTCTCGGCCAACCGCATCGCCGACGAGCCTGCCACCGAATTCGTATTCGGCTTGAAAGCCAGGCCGAGGATTCCCACGTCCTTGTTCTCCACNNGCGCCAGCGAATCCATGTCCGACTCGGCAAACACGCCGCCCATGCCCGCTCCCGGCTGCAGGCAGCGCGGAGCGATCTTCTTATCAAGGCCAAGAGCCAAAGCCAGGCTGACTGCGTCCGCGCCCACGCGCTCGCACAGCGCCGCAACCTCGTTGATGAAAGAAATCTTCGTCGCCACAAACGCTGTCGCCGATTCGCGCACCAGTTCGGCTGTCGCCTGGTTGGTTACAATCACCGGCACACCGCGCATCACCAGCGGGTGAAAAATCTGTTTGAGAATCTGCACCGCTTCGTTGGAGGTCGAGCCCAGAATAAGCCGGTCGGGCCAGTTGAAGTCTTCCACGGCGCAACCGTCGGTGAAGAACATGGGCTGGGAAACGATCGTTCCATGCAGGCCCGCATCCTTCAGCGATTTCTCCAGAGCCCCGGCCGTGCCCACTGCCACCGGAGTGACGATGGTCAGAATCGGAGGCTTGGTCGCCAGCCGCGCGATCCGCATNNTTGCGCCGGATGATCTCTTTCAGGTTCTTTTCGTGGAAGGGGATATTGCCCTGGGCCATTTCGACCATGCGCGACCGGTCGGGATGACAGCAGGAAACGGGAGTGCCAAAATCTGCCAGACATGCCGAAATCACCGTTCCCAGATAACCCGAACCGTAGACCCCGATCTGCATGCTGTGCCCTCCGGCTTGGCTGCAACCCACGCCCGAAACCGCTCCCGGCGCGGGATTCAACCCATTCCCTCTCTTCTGTTTACAGGGCGGCAAGACCCTTCGCAACGCACGGGAGGGAAATGTACCAGGGCCATACAGTCTGGGCGGGGAGTAACGTAATATGGGGTAACCAACTGCCTTCGGCCTGAAAAGGGCTTGTGCTGAAAGGGAATGACTTAGAAGTGCGAGATGGTTTGGCCGATCACGCGGAGAGGGTATGTCCTTGGCGGATCATCTTAGGAGGCGGGCAGCGGCAAGTCAATGCGTTGCGGGCAGGCTGGAGGCCCTTACGGTGAAACCAGCCTGCCGCCGAGCAGGACCGGGGCCAGGTCGACCCAGTGGTTTTGCGCGTCTTCGCGCACGAAGGTGAGCCGGTCGAGCAGGATGCGGCGGCTGCCGGAGTACTGCTGCCAGCGTTCGCGGGCCATCCTCATCGCCTGGTTCGCCGCTTCTTCGGTCTCCATTTTCACAACCGTGAGGTGCGGTATGTAAGGCCACTCTTCGGCGAAGGCCAGCGCCTGCGCGTTGAGCTGGTTATGCAACTCGAGCAGCCGCGATGCGGCATGAGTCACTCGAATGTAAACCGTGGGAGTAGTTGGAACAAAAGTTTCCACATCGCCCAGGGTCACTACAAAAGGCTCGACCTGGCCGCAGATTCCCTCCAGCACATGCAGCGCCGCGTTTTCCGTTCCCTGCAGAGGCCGCGGCGGCAGAAAGGTGATGTGGGCCCCGAGATGAGGCAAGGCGGGATGCAGCTCCCGCCGGAGGTTCTCCACGAACTCTCCCACTGGACTCCTTACATACGCAACCAACGCATACCGCAGGGTCTGCATATTCGGTGAAGAAATTATAGCGCTTTCGTCGTTTATAATCCGAAGAGCAGTTGATTGAGTAGTGTCGTTGTTGTTAATGTCGGGGCGTAGCGCAGCCTGGTAGCGCACCTGCCTTGGGCGCAGGGGGTCCGCGGTTCAAATCCGCGCGCCCCGACCAATTACTTCTTCTGCACCAATTCACTCCGGAAGCGCCAGTTGTCTCCAAACACAACTTGGGTCCAACTCGGATCACCTCTATCGGGAACTTCGTGTCGAGAACACTCTGACGGACGAGGATGCCACAAGGTGCGCCTCCAGCAGGGTGCAGAGGTGGAAGTCACTATTGAAGCGGAAGCAGGGGCCACGATCCCCAAGAGTGACGGAAAAGGCCAAGGCGAGTCGAGGCCGTAAGCTGTTGGGCATCGTGTCGAACTTGGCCATACGACGGTTTCAAGATACAGGGAAGACTGTATGTCCTTTGCAGCGGAGGAATGGCATTCTGCGTGGGGCGAAGAGGCGGCATAGCGCTGGCCGCTTGGCAGTTGACTGTAACGGGGTGAGGCGAATATGTACGGCACTACGACGCGAGGCGGAGACGGCTCGCAGGAGCGGGTACAACAAGGTTCATGGTCCCAACACGGCGACCATCGGCACGGCGTCCAGTTTTATTCGCAGGACAAGTTTCTTCTCCAGGAACTGAGCGAATATATCGGGAATGCGCTGCGGGCTGGAGAAGCCGCCATTGTGGTTGCCACGGAGGAGCACCGTGGCGGTCTTCTGCCATGGCTGACGGCGCAGGGGCTAGACGTTGCTGAACTCCTCGAACAAGGGCGGTTTGTTGCCATGGATGCAGAGCAGGTCCTTGCTACGTTCATGTCGGATGGGTGGCCGGACGAAGAACGGTTCAACGAGGTTGTCGGAGGAGTGGTTGCAAGAGCCATCGCATCCGCGCGCGGGGCACATCCGCGGGTGGCAATATTTGGCGAAATGGTCGCGTTGCTGTGGGCAGAGGGCAAGACTGAGGCTGCGATCCGTTTGGAGGAACTGTGGAATGGACTGGCTCGGACCAAGTCTTTTTCGCTCTTCTGCGCGTATCCAATGAGCAGCTTCAGCCGGGAAGAAGACGCAGGGTTGCTGCTGAAGGTCTGCAACGAACACTCTGCCGTGATTCCAACCGAAGGCTACATGGGTCTCGGCAGCGAAGACGAGCGTCTGCGCGGTATTACGCAGTTACAGCAAAAGGCCAAGGCTTTGGAGACAGAAGTCGCCGAACATGAGCAGCTCCGGCAAGAACTTGAACTGCACGTGCTAGCGCGTACCGCTGAACTCCGAAGCAAGAACGCTCAGCTTCTGGAGGAAGTGAAAAGGCGTGAAGATGCCGAAACGAGCCTTCGCACGCTGACGAGCCAGCTGATGCTCATCCGGGACGAAGAGCGCCGTCGCGTGGCCCATGAGTTGCATGAAAGCACGGCTCAACTTCTGGCTACCTTGGCCATGAACCTAAGCGTGCTCGGGGACTCTGATCGAGCCGGCGACGCTTGCGAGTCGAAATTGATCATCGAAAGCGCCAGCGTGGTGGATAGCCTGCTGAGTGAAGTTCGTCAGCTCTCGCATCTGTTGCATCCGCCTACACTGGACGAAATGGGGCTGCTGTCGGCCGTTCAGTGGTATGCCGAGCAATTTGCGAAGCGCACCAATATTAATGTCACTATCGAGATTCCAGATGACTTCGGGCGGCTTTCGATCGAGAAGGAGATCGCGGTCTTTAGAGTGGTTCAAGAAGCTCTCGCGAATGTGCAGCAGCATTCGGGAAGCGCTACAGCGACAGTTCGCCTCAGCAA
>PLKR01000398.1:5304-6120 GCA_003140655.1 Acidobacteriaceae bacterium
ACTCCAATGGCCGCGGCACGCTGGTGACCGCCGATCTGCCCATCGGATAGGCAGTAGCGAAAAACGTCAGGCGACCTCCGGTTTGGCCTCTTGAGGCGCGGGGTTTCGAAAGGGCAGTGTCGCGCTCACCACCGTCCCCCTGCCGTCTGATCGAATTTCCAAAGTTCCCCCCAACTGCCGGAGACGCTCACGCATACCCCGGAACCCTACTCCGGTTCGACCGGAGGAACTCAGCTCAAGTTGTTTTTCCAGAGGTATACCTTTGCCCTGGTCCTGAACTTCAATCAAGACTCGGTGATTTTCTTCGTAGACGCGTATCGCGGCGGAAGTTCCACCAGAATGACGATGAATATTTGTGAGGCACTCCTGGACCATCCGGAAAATTGCGATTTCCATTTCATCCGACAGCCGGCCAAACTCCTCCGGGATTTCCACATCGACTCTGATCTTACTGCGTTCCGAGAACCCATCCACGTACCAGCGAAGCGCGGAAGCAAGACCGGCTACATCGAGCAATGGGGGATGCAGCAGATGCGAAATGGTGCGGATTTCACTGCTGATTTGCTCGACCATCGCGGCATTCTCGGAAACGGCTCGGGCTCCTGCCGAATCGAGCTTGTGGGATTGAGACTGCACGACCGCGTTGTTCATGCCGAGCGCCGCGAGCAGTTGCCCTACGCTGTCGTGCAACTCCCGTGCAATTTGCCTCCGCTCTTCGTCTCGTATCTGCTGCAAGCGGCTCGACAATTCGCGCAGGTTGTCGTTCGCCATGTTCAGGTCTGCCGTTCGTCCATGGACCTTTTGCTCGAGTCCTTC
>PLKR01000331.1 GCA_003140655.1 Acidobacteriaceae bacterium
CCGAGACGCGAGTTTAACTGCAAGTCGGCGGCCATGTCCAGGCGGTCGGCTTCATCGTCATCCATCGGAGAAAGATTTTCGGCGCCTTCCTTCACCCACACGTGGCAGGTGGTGCAGGCGCAATTGCCGCCGCAGGCGTGGTCGAGCGTGACTCCGAAGTTGAGCGCGACGTCGAGAATCGATTCTTCCTTACCGTGGTCTTCGTAGGGCAGCTTGCCGTGCTCGAACTGCACCGTCTTCCCTTCGGGCAGGAACGTGATCTGTACCGTGTTCTCGCCGGGAGCTTCTTCGGTGGCTGTGCCGGCGGATTGTGTTTTTTCTTGTGACATGCTCTGCTCCAGGAAATCCAGCAATTGGCAATTAGCATTTGGCCAACTGCCAAGTGCTAATTGCTAGCTGCTCCTACTCAAATTCTGCTTTCGCCATGGGATGCGGCGCAGTCGGGCCTTCGCCCATATCGGCTTCGTCCATGGTCTTACCTTTCAGTGCGGTGGAGACGGCAGTATCCATCATCAACTCCGCCAAACGTGTGGTGCCTTGATTCAGCGCGTCGATGGCCTTGCGGATAGCCTGGTAATCGTCTTCGGCCTTTACCGCGATTAAGGCTTTCTCCATCTTCGCAATTTTTTTCTTCTCGTCGGTGGTGAGGTGACCCCAGGCCGGGCTCTTCTTGCCTTTGTCGAGTGCGGCCAGGATGGTCGCGGCTTCGTTGCGCGATTCGATAATCTGGCGTTGCCGGAAATCTTCTTCCGCGCTATCGAAAGAGTCGAGGATCATGCCCTCGACCTGTTCGTCGGTGAGGCCATAGCTGGGTTGAACCTGAATTTCCGCCTCTTTGCCGCTACGCTGCTCGCGGGCGGAGACATGCAGAATGCCGTTGGCGTCGATCAGGAATTTGACCTCGATACGCGCCATTCCCGCGGCCATGGCCGGGATGCCTTTCAGATCGAAGCGTGCGAGCGAGCGGCAGTCCTTTGCCAACTCGCGCTCGCCTTGCAAAACATGAATGGCAACGTTGGCCTGGCCGTCGATCTGCGTGGTGTAGAACTGTGTGGCGGACGCGGGAATGGTTGAGTTGCGCAGAATGATCTTGTCGGTGACGCCGCCCGCGACTTCGATGCCGAGCGACAGCGGNNGTAGCTACGGAGCCGCCACCGAGAATGTTGGCTTGCACGGCCGCGCCCAGAGCGACAACTTCATCGGGATTCAAGTCGGTATGTGGCTCGCGGTGAAAGAGTTCTTTGACCAGAGCGCGTACCTTGGGGATGCGCGTGGATCCGCCGACGAGGACGACTTCGTCAATCTGTTCGGGCTTGAGCCCAGCGTCTTTCAGAGCTTGTTTGCAGGGGCCGACCGTGCGGTCGATGATGGGCTGGATGAGCTGTTCGAACTGTTCGCGCGTGATCTCGCGGACATAGCGCTTGCCGCCGGGCAATTCAACATCGAGCTTCACCGAGGGCTGCGAGGAGAGCGCGATCTTGGCCTCGATGACGGCATTGCGAATGGCTTGCACGGCCTCGGCGTTGTGGCGGAGGTCTTTACTGCGAAGATCGAGGCCGAGGTCGCCGAGCGTGTCGTCGAGTGCGATGGTGATCAGCAGATTGTCGATGTCGTCGCCGCCGAGATGCGTGTCGCCATTGGTGGCGATAACTTCGAAGATTCCGTCGTGCAGCTTGAGAATGGAAATGTCGAAGGTGCCACCGCCGAGATCGTAGACGGCTACGATGCCGTTCTGCTTTCTGTCGAGACCGTAGGCGAGCGACGCAGCGGTGGGTTCGTTAACCAGGCGCAGGACTTCGAGGCCCGCGATGCGGCCTGCATCTTTTGTGGCCTGGCGCTGCGCGTCGTTGAAATACGCAGGTACCGTTATGACCGCCTTCGTGACCTGCGCTCCGAAGAAGCGCTCGGCATTGCGCTTGAGCTGGCGGAGAATAAGGGCGGAAATTTCTGGCGGTGTGAAAGTCTTCTCGCCAAGTCTGATGCGCAGCACTTCCCCGGCCTGCAGGTCCTCGGCGAGGCGAAATGGGAAGAACTTCAACTCTTCCTGAATGTCGTCAACCCCGCGTCCCATCAGGCGTTTGATCGAATAGACCGCGCGCTCGGGCGTTTCGGTAAGGTGTTTGCGCGCAGCATTGCCGATGACGGGCTGATTGTTCTGGTCGAGTGCCACGACCGAAGGGACGAGATTCGAACCGTCGTCCCCGGGGATCACGACAGGGCTCTCCCCTTGCATGAAGGCCACGAGAGAGTTCGTGGTGCCCAGGTCGATGCCGACGATGCGATCCGATGCCATTGTGTGATTTTGCGATTGGGTGATTGGGCGATTGAAGAACTTCGATTTTCAATTGCCCGATCGCCCGATCACTCAATTGCTCAATTCTCTAGAACCTCACCCACATCGCGCACCAAATTGCGGATGTAGTTGCGGCGGTTCAGTACGTCCACCATCTTGTCGCGCTCCTGTTTGCGTTCTTCTCCTGAGACAGGCTGACCGTTCTGTTCACGCTGGATCATTCCATCCCACATCTTCCAGCGAAACTCCAACTCCCGCAGAAGCGCTTCCTGCTTCTCTTCGAGTTCGAGCTTCTGCCGGCCGATTTCTTCGATCAGGGCGGGATCGTCCTCGCCCATCTTCTTATGCATGCGGAGCTCTTCGAGCTGCATGTTCAACTCAAAAACTTCTTCCAGTAAATCCGGTGGAACGATCTGCTTTTTGACTTGTCCGGTGGTGCGTGCCTCCTCAGTTGCAGTCTTTGACTGCTCTTCCACCTCCACGCCTTCCAGTTGCAAAAGATACTGCGTGCGCTTGATCGGGTCTTTCAAGGTGCGATGGGCATCATTGAGCAGGGAACTCTGTTGCAGACTCCACTCCTGCTCCTGGCTGCCGGCGCCTGCGTTGAGATCGGGATGCAGCTTGCGGCTCAGCTCGTAGAAGTCCTTCTCCAGAACAGTGACGTCGAGATTCAACTTACGCGGCAGACCGAAGAAAGTGAAATAATCCACTGGCGCCGGAGGCTGCACCTTGCCGCAGGACTTGCAGAAGTGCACGGCCCGCATGGTGCCGCAAGACCAGCAGGATTGAGTTCCCTCAGGTGCGCGCTTTGCGGTAATCGTGGTCAAAGACGAATCGGTCATTTTTGCCTGCTTATCAAGCACAACTCAAGCACAACCTGGCAACGGTGCAAGCCATGGGCGCTTATGTGCAGGGCGAGGACGGTCGCGCCGTGGTGCGGAGCATTGCGGGCAAGCTTGCCCGTGCCACAACCATCAAGCCGAGAACGAAGTCCCACAGCCGCACGACTTCGTGGCCTGGGGATTCACGAAGACGAATCCCTGTTGCATCAGCGTTTCCTGGTAATCCAGAATCATGCCGTGCAGATAGATAAACGACTTCGGATCGACGAAAACGCGCACGTCGCCGTATTGGAAGATGCGGTCGCGCTCGCGCGGCTGCGTGTCGAAGCGGATGTTGTAGCTTAGACCGGAACAGCCGCCGCCCTGCACGCCGAGTCGCAGGCCGCCCTGCTCGGGCGAGATGCCTTCTTTGGCCATCGCTCCGCGCACCTTTGTCAGGGCTTTTTCGGTGACCTTAATGCCCTTGGCCGGCGCGGTAGGCGAAGCTTGTGCGGTTTGTTCGGTTGCCGTTGTCATNNATGCGCGCGAAGAGCTTACTGCACTACCGTGGCGGCAACGGGCTTCGCGGCTCCCTGCTTTTTCTTCCAGTCGCCGATTGCGGCGCGGATGGCGTCCTCGGCCAGCACAGAACAATGGATCTTCACCGGAGGAAGCGAAAGCTCCTTCACGATGTCCATGTTCTTGATGGTGAGGGCTTCATCCACCGTCTTGCCCTTGACCCACTCGGTGGCCAATGAGGACGACGCGATCGCGGAACCGCAGCCGAATGTCTTGAACTTCGCTTCTTCAATGACGTTGGTCTCGCGGTTGACCTTGATCTGCAGTTTCATGACGTCGCCGCACTCGGGTGCGCCGACCAAGCCGGTGCCCACATCGGCGCTGCTTTTGTCCATCGAGCCGACGTTGCGGGGATTGTTGTAATGATCGATTACCTTATCGCTGTATGACATAGTTTTGTACGCTCCAAACTCTATTAGGTTTCAAAGTTTCACAGGTTTCATAGTTTCAAAGTCGAAACCTTGAAACGTTGAAACCTTGCCACCTGCCTTATTCGCCTGCCCACTTCACGTCCTTCAGATTGATGCCTTCCTTCGCCATTTCGTAGAGCGGCGAAAGTTCGCGCAGGCGCTCGACGGTTTCAATGACGCGGTCGGCCACGTAATCGACTTCGGCTGCGGTGTTGAAGCGACCGATGCCGAAACGGATCGAACTGTGCGCCAGGTCGTCGCCTGTGCCGAGAGCCTTCAATACATAAGATGGTTCCAGAGTCGCGGAGGTGCAGGCCGAACCGCTCGAAACCGCGATGTCGTTAATGCCCATCAGAAGCGACTCGCCTTCCACGTATGCGAAGCTGATGTTCAGGTTGCCGGGCAAGCGATGCTCCATGGAGCCGTTGATGTAGGTTTCGTCGAGGCGGCTCATGATGCGGTCGCGGAGCCGATCGCGAAGGCTGCCCAACTGGACGGCCTCGCGAGACATTTCTTCCGATGCGATGGCACAGGCTTTGCCCAGCCCGACGATGCCGGGGACGTTCAGCGTGCCGGAACGCATGCCGCGCTCGTGGCCGCCNNCGTCGATGATGGCGGAAATCTGTACCCGCGGATTCTTGCGCCGGACGTACAAGGCGCCGACACCCTTGGGACCGTACATTTTATGGGCGGAGATCGACATCAGGTCGATGTTCTGCTTGTTCACGTCGATAGGAATTTTCCCGATCGCCTGCGTGGCGTCGGTGTGGAAGATGATTCCGCGCTCACGGCACAGCTTGCCGATTTCAGCGATGGGCTGCACCACGCCGATTTCGTTGTTTGCCGCCATGATGCTCACCAGGATGGTCTTGTCATCCATGGCGCGCTTCAGGTCTTCGAGATCGACCAGGCCATCTTTCTGCACAGGCATGTAAGTGACGCGGTATCCGTACTTCTCCAGGCGCTTGCAGGTATCGAGCACAGCCTTGTGCTCGGTAACCGCGGTGATGATGTGGTTGCCCTTCTCGCGGTACATCTCGGCTACGCCCTTGATGGCGAGGTTATCGCTCTCGGTGGCGCCCGAGGTGAAGATGATTTCTTTGGTGGTTGCGCCGATCAGCTTGGCGATGCGTTCGCGAGCCGTTTCTACGCCCTCTTCGCCGGCCCAGCCGAAGGAGTGATTGCGGCTGGCAGCGTTGCCAAACTTTTCCATGAAATAAGGCAGCATCTCCTCCAGCACCCGCGGATCCATGGGTGTGGTGGCGTGGTTATCCATATAAATAGGCAGCTTCACTCCCTGGGGAGCGGCATGCTGTGTGACTGGAAGCTGCTGGGGGACCGTTACATCCGTGCTCATAGTTGCTTCTCCTACCCTCGTTAAATACTTAACTTCCGCTTACTAAACGATCGTTACCAATTCGGCTGGCTTGACAGCGGTACTTCCAGCCTCTTCTGGTTCTTCCCGCATATGCGAAATCTTGATCCGCTTCAGCACAGCCTCGATGCTGTCATTCACTTTGCGCAACGGTTCGCGGATGTTGCAACGGCTGCTCTGGCCGCATGCGCCGCGAACGGTGACACAAGAAGTGATGAAGAGCGGGCCATCGATGGCCTGAATTACTTCGAACGCCGAAATCGTATGCGCGGCCCGCGCCAGCCTGTAACCGCCGTTGGTACCGTGCTGCGAATGCAACAGGCCAGCCTTGGCTAGTCGCTGCAGAATCTTGGCCAAGGCCTCGGGCGGGATGCCGAAGGAATCGGCAACGTCCTTCGCGCTGGCGCTGCGTGTTCCCTCATCAGCTTGGTCGGCCAAGTGCTTCATGGCCATCAGCGCGTAGTCCGCTTTTTTGGTTAACTTGAGCATCCTGATTCCAAAACTGCTGCTTCCGAAACGACCGGTTCCGACTGCTGGCCCGGACTCCTGAAGCACCTGAACCCCGACTCACTCTAACGGACTTAATTCCGACCTTTTCCGTCGTAATTCATTCTACGTCCATAACCCAAGATTACGCAAGCCCTTGCAGCTAGACGCGCGAAGGGGCACTGAATGGTAACTATCAGTGATTGAATGGCTTAGCTCTTGGCGATGATTTTGGTCGGAATTCCCATAGGCCCGGGATGCGACATAGGCCAATTACCCTGGACTGGCAAGAAATTCACGGCCATGTAACGCCGAAGGACTTGACAAGTCGCGAAGGGGGGATAAAATACCGGGAAATTCGCGCGGATCGATCCCTCCGCATTCCATGAGGGCGACGCTTCCGGATTTATGAGCTCAAAGCCGTTCTCGCATCCTCAAAACGCCGGGAAGCAACCTTGCAAGCACCCGCGCGTGCAAATCGTGAGCCGCGAGGAAGACGCTGAGTTCGTGGAATGCCTTGAGTGCCGCGAAATCTTCGAATCCAGCGAACTCAAGGACATGAGCATCGAAGAAAGTACCGAGGGCGAAGCCCAGGAATCGTAAGGCGCGAAGCTCGGCCCTAATCACCATAGTAACCACACTTTCTCGATTCCGGCTTGTTCCCGGCGGAAGGGCTCTGCTAGTCTGCGGGCCGGGGGCGTGTATTCCGCACGTTGCAAACTCAATGCCTGTTGTAGCGCTGGTGGTCGACGATTCCATGCTGATCCGCTATACGGTCTGCCGCTTTCTGGAAGAGCGCGGCTTTGCGGTGGAGTCGGCCACGAATGGCCTGGAGGCCTTGCAGATTCTTGAGCGCGTGCATCCTAACCTGATCGTTACCGACATGCAAATGCCAAAGATGTCGGGCAGCGAACTGATCACGGCCTTGAAGAAGAATCCTGAGACCGACACTATTCCCATCATTATTGTTGCGGGCCGCGCCAGCGGCTTCGACGAAAAAGAAAAACGCGCCAACTTCGCCATTTACAAGGATATCGACATCCAGGGCCAGCTCGAAAAGGCACTGGACGCGGTGATGGGGAAAAGCTACGGGCAAGGGGCGGGGAAGTAGCCAGGCTTCTAGCTTTCTCATTGGCCTTTGGCTTGAACGTAGACCAGACTAGCGCAGGAGAAGACTTGCCTCGGCGGAGAAATCCATGGCGGCAAAATCTTTCGCCAGAAATTTGGGATAGGCAGCGGCTGCGATCATGGCGGCGTTGTCCGTAGAAAGCGGCCGCGATGGAAAATATACGGGCAGGCCCTCCTGAGCGCCGTTCCGCTCGAATGTGCTTCGCAATTCGCTGTTTGCCGCTACTCCGCCCGTGACGAAGAGCGTCGCCACATCGCAGGCGCTCGCCGCAGCCAGGGTCTTGCCGACCAGATCTTCGACGATCGCACGCTGAAACGAAGCGACCAGGTCGAGAGTCCGCTTGTCGCAATTTGCAAGGTAGTCTTCGAGCTTCGGTATGGGGATGTTCGCCAAAGCCTGGCGGCGAGCGTCGATAGAATGATGCATGCCGTGAATTTCGACATAACGCAGCACGGCAGTCTTGATGCCGCTGTAAGAGAAGTCAAAGCGCGGGCGATCGGTCTCCGCT
>PLKR01000277.1 GCA_003140655.1 Acidobacteriaceae bacterium
TCGCTTACATCTTCCACCACAGCAACGTCGATCTGCCCGGCCCCTATAAGTTCGCCGTGCTCTGGTCCGGCCAGGAAGGTTCGCTGCTGTTCTGGTCGCTGCTGCTCGCCGCCTATGGATTTGTATTGCGCGTACGCTACAAGACCGACCCGCGGCTCTTCGCCTACGCCTCGGTGGTTCTGGCCGGCGTGCAGATCTTCTTTCTGATGCTGCTGAACTTCGCCGCCAATCCATTTGGCATTCTCGAAGGCCCGCTCCGGCCGGATGGAAGCGGCCTGAACCCGCTGTTGCAGTATCCCGAGATGGTGATTCACCCGCCCATGCTCTATCTGGGCTACGTCGGGTTCACCGTGCCTTTCGCCTTTGCGCTGGGCGCGTTGATCATGAAATATCCCGGCGAGAAGTGGATCCACATCACCCGCCGCTGGACCATGGTCACCTGGGCCTTTCTCACTTGCGGAGTCTTTCTGGGCGCGCANNGCCTTCCTGCACTCGGTAATGATGCAGGAAAAGCGCGGCATGCTGAAGATGTGGAACATGTGGCTGGTCTTCGCCACATTCTGGCTGGCCATCCTCGGAACCTTCCTGACGCGCAGCGGGATCATCAGCTCGGTGCATGCCTTCGCACAGTCTTCGATCGGCGACTGGTTCGCCTGGTTCCTCGCCATCACGTTCGCCGTATTCTTTTTTTTCTTTTTCAAGAACAAATCGCACCTGCGCAGCGAGCACAAGCTCGAATCGCTGGTGTCGCGCGAGTCCAGCTTCCTGTTCAACAATCTGCTTTTCGTTCTCCTCTGNNGTTGGCGCTCCGTTCTACAACCGTGTCGCCATTCCCGTGGCTTTGCTCCTCCTGATACTCACCGCCGTGGGTCCTCTACTGGCCTGGCGTAAGACTTCGCTCGAAAGCCTGAAGCGCAACTTCCTGTGGCCGACCATCGGCGCCATCGCGATCGCGGTCTTCCTGATGATCACGCCCCAACGTTGGGGCTCGCCCTTCGGCCTCAAGCCCTGGCAAGACATTTCCTACTTCTATTCGCTGATGGCCATTGCGCTCGCGGTGCTGGTGATCCTCACCGTGGCCAGCGAGTTCTACCGCGGCGGCCGCGTTATCTCGAAACACACTGGCCAGGGCATCTTCGCATCGATGGTGCAACTCACCCACCGCAACACCCGCCGCTATGGCGGATATATCGTCCACTTCGGCGTGGTAGTGGTCATCATCGGTTTCGCCGGGGCCGCCTTCAATGTGGATAAAGAGCAGGAGATGGCAAACGGCGACAAGATGACCCTCGGCCCCTACACCCTGATCTGCCGTTCCTACACCGACGATGACGCCCCCAACTATGCCAGCGAGTGGGCGATCCTCGACGTTTACAAGGGCGGCAAGCAGATCGACACGATGACCCCAGTACGCCGTTTCTACAAGGCTAGCCAGCAGACCTCGACCATGCCCGACATCCGCTCCACACTCAACGAGGATCTCTACCTGGTGTTTGAGGGACTGAACCAGGATAACGGTCACCCCATCATCAAAGCGCACTTGAACGCTCTGGTGATGTGGATATGGATGGGCGTCTGGATCATGCTGATTGGAACCGTCCTGGCCCTGGTTCCAAATGCGCCAGCGCCGGTCCGTGTTCCTGCGCCCGCGCGGCTGGAGCAAGCACAGGCCGCTCCCGCGGTCACGGGAGATTAGTATTACGTGGGAACGGCCGCCTCGGCTGTCCACCGGGCGCAGCCCGGCTGTTTTGCCGGCAGCGCCGGTAACGATGCTAAGCAAGAGGTCGATGACAAACTCGAATCCGAAAACGAAGTCGGCCCGATCCGGTCGCAAGTTCGCGCAGACCCTTCTGCTCTGCGCCGCGGTCTTCGCTCTGGTCGGCGCCGGAGATCCCGCCACACGCTTCAACGAAATCGGCCACCAGATGATGTGCATCTGCGGCTGCAACCAGATTCTTCTGGAATGCAACCACGTTGGCTGCCCTTCTTCCGACGGCATGCGCAACGAGCTTCTGGCATCGGTGACTCGCGGAGACAGCGACAGCCTGGTCGAGCAAGGTTTCGTCCAGAAATACGGACCAACCGTGCTCGCGGCTCCAACCACGAAAGGTTTCGACCGCGCGGCATATGTCGTTCCCTTCGCAGCTCTGTTCTTCGGCTTTGGCCTGGTTGTGCTGATTGCCCGCGGATGGCGAAACGGCCCTCCTCGGGGCCCGGCTGGAGGTGGCACGCCGGGAAGGACTGCCGAGCTCGAACAGTTCCGCGACCAGGCCCGCAAGGAGACTGATCTATGATCTGGCTCATCTGCTGCTTTCTGCTCGTCGCGTCTCTCTTGTATGTTTTCTACATGCCCGGAAAACTCTTTCTTGGTCCGGAGAAAACCCGCGCCGGCTATCTGCGCGAGCGCAAAGATGCCGTCTACGAAAACCTGCGCGATCTCAACTTCGAGTACAAAGCGGGCAAGGTACCCGATGTAGACTATCAGTCGCTGAAATCTTCCTTGCAGGACGAGGCCGCCACCATCCTGGCTGAGATTGCCCGCCTGGAAAATC
>PLKR01000534.1 GCA_003140655.1 Acidobacteriaceae bacterium
GCACGCTGTCGAAGACTGGTGACGTGGCGCAGTTTAACCAAAATCCGAGTCCGTGGGTGTGGAAAGACACCTATATTTTCGTTTTGGACTGCGACAAGATGACCCAGGCGGCCCACCCGCTCAGGCCAGATATCAGAGGCTCAGAAATATCGTCGATCAAGGACCCCAAGGGAAATAGCATCTTCCCCAACCCAAAAGGCATTTGCGAAGCAGCAAGGAAACCTTCCGGGACCTGGGCGGAGTATTGGTGGGCGAAACCCGGTAAGACGGAAGGCTCCCGTAAAGTCAGCTATCTCTTGGCTGCCAAAGGAACCCCGTACGTGGTAGCCGCCGGAATCTATGATGACAAGGCAACCATCGCCGAGCTGTCGAAGCTGACCAGCGGGAAGTAGCCTGGCTGTTCTTAACACGTCGCCACAAACAGCAAGCCGCCCGATGTCTGGGCGGCTCTTCTTTGCATCACGCCGACGGTGGTTGCGTGGCAATTGACGTAAGCAGACGGGCTGAGGAAGCCGGTCTCCGACGGGATGCGATACGCTCCCAAGTTATCGACGCGCGCGAATTCACTGAGACATCGCGAGATCGCTTTTCAGCAGGCTGACTTCCACGCGCGTACCTTTCGCGCCCTGCGTCATAGCAGCGTTGCCCATCCCAATCACGTAGATGCGGTAGGCCGGGATCTCGTAATTCAACACCAGGTAACGTACCACCGAGTCCGCCATCTTCCGGGAGTTGGCGATCGCGGCCTGGCCCTGNNTGCACTTCGATGATGTACCCGCGCTGATTCTTCAACTGGGCAGCCATTTGGTCGAGCGCATCCTTGGCCTCCTTGCTCAACACAGTCTGGCCGGGGCGGAAACGAATCTCGGTCTGCGGACCGGATTTGTACTGATCGATATTCCCGACCGCGGTCTCGTCCGTGGCGAGGCGGGTGTTAAGGGCGGTCGCGGTCTGATGGGCCACCTGAGCCTTGTTGGCGGCGTCTGATGCATGCTCATCGGCCAGGTTCGCTTTGGCGGAAGCCAGTTGAATGCCTTGCTGGGCACGGGCATCCACGTCCCTGATCATCTTGCTGTTAGCCGCGGTAATCTCATCGAGTTCGTTGACCCGGTCCCGGATCGGCTGAACATGCCGTCGTACGTACTCCTTGGTGGCAAACGGGTGCATGAGGAGCGATCCCAAGCTGGGCTCATCGCCGTCCCAGAAACCCTGGGTGGAGGCTGGCTGGCTGGAAGCAGACTGCGACCCTCCCCTGCCGGTGGCTGCAGGCTGCGCGCCGGAATTTGAGCTGCTTTGCTGCGCGACCGCGGCAAGCGCAAGTCCTGCGGACAAGAGCAGAGTCATGAATATGCGATTCTTCATATCTTCTTTCCTTTCCGAGCGACCGGGAAACGCGCCAAGAGCTTAAACCCTCAGTATGGCCACGCCATTGTAGCGCTGAACCGGACGTGCTGGTCAAGAAATTCAGTTGCGAATCAATTGCCTCGCATCCTTCGCCATGACTATAATGACTATAATGACCTATCGAGGTCTGGGAGAATTCACGATGGCTACGCAAGTCTGGACAGTGGCGCAAGCCAAGGCAAAATTCAGTCAAATCATCGAGCGGGCAATGTCCGAGGGACCGCAGACCATCACTCGCAAGGGCCGCACCGCCGCGGTAGTGGTTGGAGCAGAGGAATGGGAACGAAAGACAAGGCGCGTGGGCAACTTGGCCGAGTTTTTCGCCGCTTCTCCGCTGCGGGGATCGAGCCTGAAGATCCGTCGGCTCAAGCAGTCGCCCCGGAAGATTACTCTGTGAACTTTCTTCTGGATACCAACGCGGTTTCAGAATGGGTCAAGCCACGACCGAATCCGGGTCTCATTGGTTGGATGGAATCGGCCGATGAAGACCGCATTTTCATCAGCGTCGTCTCGTTGGCGGAGTTGCGCTACGGCGTGGAACGCATGGCCGTTGGACGCCGCCGGAACCGGCTTGAGCAATGGCTCCGACACGAGTTGCCTTTGCGATTTGAAAGCAGAATTTTGCCCGTCGACACTCATGTGGCGGAAGCTTGGGGGAGAACAGTGTCACAAAGTGAGGCCGCCGGACGTCCGATCGGCGCAATGGATGCTTTTCTTGCGGCAACAGCGGAAACCCATCAACTGACCCTGGTGACCCGCAACGTCGCAGATTTTCCGCTGCTCAAAGCCGTTCTCAATCCTTGGAGTTAGAGTAAGAACTACATTTTCATGAGACTGGAATTTCAAGTGCGGCGGGTGGCTAGCAGCCAGGAGCTAGCAGCCAGAAGCGTTTCTCCTACCCCCGCACGCTAATCCTCGAGAAGGACAGCACCGCCCGCGACGAGATTGGCCGTCCCATCGACATCGCCGGACGGAACGTCGTAAAGATCAGCATCCTCTTCACCTGCGGCAGCAACTCCTGAGACTCTCCGGGATCGGAAAGGATCTTGTAGTCCTGCACCCGCCCGTTCCTGTCTACGTAGGCTTCAATCACCAGCGAGTCCGTGTTCATCGCGCTCAAAGTCGTGCCGAAGACGCTCTGCTGCAATTCTGGTCCTGTGTTTAACACCAGCGGCACATCCTGATTGTTCGCTTGCACCTCTCCCGGCATCGCCAGGATCGCCGTGACTAAACCAAAGATCAGCACAGCGCAGGCCAGGCCCGCCGTCGCCGGCACCATGAACGCGTTCAGAGTGTTCTCCACCCGCAGGCGCAACCCTTCAAACCGCGGCCTCCGCGTCTCCGCCGCCTCTCTCGAAATAGCCAGACGCAGCTTCAGCCCAAGGTCTGCCGGCTCCTTCGGCCGCCCCACGCTCATCAAGAGTTGCTGCGTCTGCCGCAGCAACCGATACTCCCGCATGCACGCCGCGCATCGGTCCACATGCTCCTCCAAGGCTTGCATCTCGGTTCCCGTGACCGCCCCGTCCAGATAGGGCGACAACAATTCCCTCGCTTCCCTGCACTTCAGTGTCGTGCATTTCGTAGAAGCAGACTTCATGCCCAGATACCTCATGGCATCACCTCGACCCTT
>PLKR01000531.1:0-328 GCA_003140655.1 Acidobacteriaceae bacterium
TGATCGTGGAGGTGCCAGAACTGCCCCTGGCAACGTTAATGGTTGCGGGCGATGCGCTGACGGTGAAGGCAGGAGGCGCTTTGGTCACTACCAGTGAGACCGTGCAGATTTCGGTGATGCTGCCGGAGGTCCCCGTAACCTTAATAGCATACGTGCCGGAAACTGCAGATGAGCCTACGGTGATCGTCATGGTTGAAGTTCCAGCCCCGGTAATCGAGGTTGGGCTCAACTTTACGGTCACGCCCGCGGGCTGGCCCGTCTCAGACAAGGAAATGGCTGCCCCAAACCCGTTTATCACCGTGCTGGTAATGGTGGAGGTTCCCGTGCC
>PLKR01000531.1:371-3811 GCA_003140655.1 Acidobacteriaceae bacterium
GCTCCCGCTGGTGATGTCGTGGAAATCGGTGTCATAGCTCGAGCCCAAGCCAATCGTGTACAGCGCCGGATTGATGAAACCGAGCGGTTTTTCGCTGTCAGCCACGGCCTTTTGATTCACCAGAGCTAAGTAGCCGGCCCACATAGGCGCCGCAAAGCTGGTCCCACCATATAGGTTGGCAGAGCAGGTAGTTTGGTCAGCACACACGTAAAAAGTGAAATTCGCGTTTGCCGAAACGTCCGGGCCGTTGCGATAGGTGTTAGAACACCTGGAGCATCCGCTGGCCGTCGTCGTCTGCCAGAATGGAATCGGGAACTTGTCCGGCCCGACGCCGCCGCCCCCGTCGACCCAGGCAGTTTCTGAACTCCACGGGCCGCCCGCGCTGCTTGTCTCTAAGTCCGTCCCGCCGACCGACGTGAGAAACGCATCATCCGATGGGTAAGTCTCGGAAGATGGCGTCCACACACCGCTGTCACCGGACGCTTGAAACAGATTCTGACCCTGCGCCGCGAACTCCTCGAAGTATGGGTTGTCCGTGTCGGGGTCCGCCGGAGTCCAGGTCCACGAAGAACTCAATTGCGCATTCAGCGGACTGGCCGTGGCCATGGAGTTAAAGATGGCCGCATCGCCAGATCCGACGTACATCACCAGGCTGGACATGTTCGGGGCCATGCCCAGCGCCTGCGTCATGTCGATGGTCTGTTCGGTGTCATCACAGTCGTCGGATGCGGTGCAACTGGTACTGGTCCCATCAGTGGACAAGAGAGTGATCGGCACAGTGAGGGTTTGACTCACGTTGGCGTAGTAGGTGTGCAAGTCAGCCAAGTCGGTACCGGCATACTCCAGCAAGCCGAGCGATTGGCCGCTGCCGGTGAGGGCTGTTCCTTCATAGTAGGCCGCCCTCATGTCACTGCCCAGAAAAGAAGCACTAGGGCCGGAGCCCGTAGTGGCGTTCGACTGTACAGTCTGGTCTCTGCGCACGAGAGGACGCGGGATCGAATAGTTGTCCAATCCCGAGATGTGCCATAGCTGAACTCCCAGGTCCGGCGTAGGCTCCCGGTCTGGAGCGAAGAAAGTGCGGCTTTCGGTGGGGTGTTGATAAAGTCCCATCGTCACACTCAAGGCTTTCTCAATATTCGCCACCGAACCGCTGACCCGCAGGTTCATGCGATTGCGCGAGACGGACAGAATTTGGAGCCCGTTCGCTTTCGCAAAGCTCTTCACGGTTTCGTAATCCTCGCGGCTTGGACCAAATTTCTCGGTGAACTGTTCCACCGCGAGGAACTCGCGGTAAGAGGGACTGGAACGATCGTAGAGATCTTTCAAGAACTGATCTAGCTCTGTCTGATTGCGATGCTGCAGAACAAGGACAATGTTCATGGACTGGTTTGCGGGGAGATGCCCGATCAAAGGCGCCTGCCCACTGACAACGACGTCACGGGTGTGACGTGTCACTGGGGCCTGTGGCTGGGCTTGAGAAACGATAGTCGCGCCGGACACGATCGCGACGATCGTGAGCGACAACACAAGTTTTCGAATCACGAGTTCTCCTTTGGGATTTGGCCGGATTTCCGTTTTTGGTGAGCAGGAGTAACGGGAATTCCGATTGGGACTTCTCTGGCACCGGAATACTACTACGTTTCTTCAGTTCTGCACACCGCGAATTTGCTAAATTTCACGGACTAGGTGGGCGATCTCGGAGGGTACGCAATTTCTTGCAAACTCTTGCGAAGCGGCATACGGATGTCACAGGCAAAGTTGACTGCCGCGTCCACTTTCCTCCGAAACGGGTCTGGGGCGGGTCAGGTTCTGCCGCACATGGTCGCCTACACAGGGGGCGAAGTCGCTCGCTGCTGGAGAACGGCCCTCAGGCGCCACAAAAACCACGCCAGAACTGCAATCGCCGCTCCCCAAATCACAAACGCAATCTTCACCACCCACCCCGGCGCCGCTCCTACTCTCCGCAGTAGGAACGGCAGAAAATTCCATGTCGTGATGTGAACGTAGTCCCACGGATCCTGCGTCATGGATTCGTTGTTCAATCCCCAGGCCTGCATCTTGCCCAGGGCAAACGCCACAATATTCTTGCAGCGCAGCGCGATCACGAACGTGGGATGGCCAAGCGTTTCCATCTGATAAATCTCCAGCGGCAGCCAGAAGGCGAGCGAAGCAAGCTGAATGACCAGGCTGGCTGCGATCAGCACGATTCCACCGCGCCAGATCCACGCGCCCACATCGTCGCGATAGCGGAGCAGCAACGGCACGGCAAGCAGCGCCGCCAGTTCCACCGACGTCGAAACATAACGATCACCCCAGGAAAAATCTCCCGCCCAGAATGTATATCTCGCATAAAAGCTGATGTAGCCGAGCAGCAAAAGAAGCGAAGCCACGCCATATGCGCGGACTTCTGGCGACAGGCGCTTCCACAGCACCACCAGCAGCAGAATCGCCAGCACCAGCAGAGGATCGAAAAGAAAAATCGACTTCTCCGGCTTGAACAGCGCGCCCAGAAAACCTTCGTGGAAAGGAGTGGTCCATGGAAAGTTTGCCGGCAGCGTCGGATCCAGCAATCGCTGTTCCTTGGCAAACACCGATATGTAGGTGTCGGTAAACGATTCGAAGCGCCAGAACTGGTAGAGCCGGTCAACCATCAAGAAAAACGCGTACACCGGAGCGGCGATCTTGCAGTAGCCCACCAACCGCTGCCACAGTTGCCGTCCCCGCACACGTTCAAACCAAAGCACGAGCAGAAGAAAAACGCCGCCCGCCATAAGATCGAGGCCGGCGGTGAGCCGCGTAAGCAAGTTCAGCCCGAGCGCGGCGCAACCCACCCACAGCGCCCGCTTGCTTCCCGTGCGCAGCCAGTCATATTGAAACGAGAATCCAGCCAGCGTCAGAAGCATGATGTAGTTGTTCTCCATCATGTTCTGCGTGTAATGCAGGTGCGTAGTGCAGAACATCAGCGCCAGCACGCCCAGCACGGATTCCCGCACGCTGAATCGCAACTGGCGAAGCAGGCGAAAGCCCACCAGCGCTGTGAGCACATTCACCAGGATGCTGGTGCTGTAGCTGACCACAATGCTGCGTACCGCAGGATCGTCCCCATACTCAGAGAAGATCCGCCGGTGCGCGATCCACGTGCCTGCCAGATCCGCGGGCAGCATCAGCAGGGACTGTCCAATGCCATACCAGCTATACAGCCGGCCTCCGCGGCCGTGCAGACCGAACTCGGGATACTCGTTGGGAAATACCTGTGGCTCGGAAGTCCACAGCCAGTGGGTGGTCTGCAGCCGGTGCGTCGTGTCGGACGTCCCCAACTCGCCCGATTGCACCACCAAGGCGAGCAGTCCTGCCGTTAGACACAAAAGGAATAGAGGATCGCGCATCCAGCGGCCAAGGCGAGAAGTCATTGCTGGGATGGTAATACATCAGGTGTCAGG
>PLKR01000531.1:3817-4994 GCA_003140655.1 Acidobacteriaceae bacterium
GGGGCCAAACCCTTCTGCTGGGCTGCCAAATCTCATTTGGAGAGGTGTTTCCATGAAAAAATTGCTGCTGGCGCTGGTGCTGCTCGCATCCGCGACGCTATTTGCCCAAACCCCGTTCGATGGAACCTGGGTGGCGAAGCTGGACACGGCCAAGCTTCCCACCAAGCCCGATAAATACACGTTGACCAACAACATGTATGAGTGCCTGACGTGCGTTCCGAAGGTCTCCGCAAAAGCTGACGGGACCGATCAGAAAGTCACAGGACATCCTTACTACGACACCATTGCCGTCAAAGTCGTAAATGCCAGCTCGGTCGAGATCATCGAAAAGAAAGACGGGAAGGTCATGTTTACCGACAAGTCAACCGTCTCAGCCGACGGAAAAACCCTGAACACTAAGTTCACGGATACGACCGGAACCCAGCCCGTGACTGGAGAGGCTACGTCCACGCGGGTAAGCGCGGGACCGGACGGTTCGCACGCGCTGTCTGGATCGTGGCGCATTGAGAAGTACAACACTATCTCCAGCAACGGCCTTACCGTAACCTATCAGGGAACGGCGGACGGACTGCAGATGAAGGACCTGAACGGCAACAGCTACGACGCGAAGTTCGACGGCAAAGAATACCCGATCAACGGAGACCCGGGCCACACCATGGTTACGCTGAAGCGGATCGGAAACGACACGATTGAAGAGACCGACAAGCGCGACGGGAAAGTAGTTGGCGTCTCACGGATGACAGTTTCTTCCGATGGCAAGTCAATCCATGTTGACTACAGCGATAAGCAGCACGGGACCACAATGACGTATGCGATGGAGAAGCAGTCGTAAGCCGCCAGCGGCGCTCGCCTCTAACCTGCAAATTCGAACCCTGGGTGCCCCATTTCTCGCGTCCTTTGCGAGAAGTGGGGCTTTTGACGTCCGTTCGTCACAGACCGGGAACACACTGCTCACAATGAAGGTGAGCAGTGATCATCTTAGGAGAAATGCGATGGCGAACAGCAAAGATGTCGTGGTCACCGGGGTCTCCACTGGAATTGGTTGGGGAACGACAAAGGTGCTTGTTTCAAAGGGATTTCGCGTGTTCGGTTCTGTACGCAAGCAGGCTGACGCCGATCGTTTGCAACGAGAGTTCGGTAACGGCTTCGTGCCTCTCTTGATGGACGTCACGGACGC
>PLKR01000338.1 GCA_003140655.1 Acidobacteriaceae bacterium
TTGCTGCGGGAATCACTGCGGTTTGCTGCGTTCACGGTTGCCTCCCCCTCTTTCAGCCGCGCTTCTTTGGCTTTAGTTTAATGTCGTAATTGGTCAGCAAGAATTCCGCGACAAAGATGTACTTTCCCCAACCCATCGGCGCGGAATCGTTCATTATTTCCGACAAGGAAAATGCGAGTCTCCATGTCTCGTTTGCAAGTGCTCATTCTAAAGACGTTACAGCCGCCAAGTGTTGACCGACTCGATACTGAGGTCGCCGGGGATCCAAAGCCTGTACAGCACTGCCGAATCGGGCCTTACCTGCCGAATGCGGGTCTCTCGCGGACAAGCTGCGATGTCCTGAATTGCGCCATGACACGCCGCGTTTGACTTAGATTCCGGCCCGTGGAACCTTTGCAATATCCCTAAATGGTAGCAGCGTAGTAATCGCGATGGCAAGTTCAAAGCTGTACAGTTCGAGTACAGGGGTGGGTGCTGCACCACGCTGACCATGCAAATTTAGGACAGGGCCGACCGGACAGGCCCAGAAAAAGGCAGGCAACCTTCTTAGGCGTGGCGCAATCCAACCCGACTCTGGGGCAAGTGTCACATAATGAAGGAGATTCCGCGATTGACGCCGGACTGTTCCGAGGTTAAACTTCACAACGTCCATATTAGAGGTTGAGGTGTGATCATGTCACAGGTAGTACGCTCCCTGTTTGCAACCGTATTTTCCGTCGCTTTGCTTACTGCGCCTTTGCCAGCACAGACGCCGCAAGTGCAGGACCCGGCCACGCCAATCACGCACCAAAACCTGGATAAAAATCAGAAAAAGAAGATCAAGCAGACGCTGAAAGAACTCGATTCCTCGTACAAGGTGTGGTTGAGCGAAGACGTGGTGTACATCATTTCGCCAGACGAGAGAACGGCGTTTTTGCAACTGGCGACGAACGAAGAACGCGAACAGTTTATCGAGCAATTCTGGCTGCGGCGCGATCCGACGCCGGACACGCCGGAGAACGAATTCAAAGAGGAACATTACCGCCGGATCGCCTACGCGAATGAGCACTTCGCTTCGGGAATACCCGGATGGAAGACCGATCGCCNNCCGACGGGCGGGACTTACGATCGGCCGATGGAAGAAGGCGGCGGCTCGACCACCACGTATCCCTGGGAAACCTGGCGGTGGCGGTACCTGGAAGGCATCGGGGAAAACATCATCCTGGAATTCGTCGATCCGAGCGGCTCTGGCGAATACCACATGACCATGGACCCCTCGGAAAAAGACGCGCTATTGCACGTACCCGGGGCGGNNAACAGATGGGCCTGGCGTCGAAGACGGACCGGTTTACGCGTTCCGACGGCACCAATCTTCCGACCTCGATGGGTGGCACGCCCGCGAGCATGGACGAATTCAACCGGCTGGAACTGTTCGCTAAAGTGCAGCGGCCTCCCGACGTCAAGTTTAAGGACCTGGAAGCGGTGGTTACCGCGCGCCTGGTGCGGGACCAGATGCGTTTCAACTGGCGGACCGATTTTCTGAAGGTTACCAACGACACGGTGCTGGTACCCATTACGGTGCAGGTGCCGAACACGCAGCTCTCGTTCCGNNACGACGTTGACGGGCCGCATCGTGCAAACGTTTGAAGAACCGGTCAGCCGCGATTTTCCGGATTCGCTTTTCCAGCAATCGCTGAAGCTGCAATCGATCTATCAGAAGTCCGTGCCCCTGCGTCCCGGGCTGTATCGCCTGGATATCGTGATTAAGGATGTGGAGAGCGGGAACATCGGCGTGGTGAATACGCGGCTGGCCGTGCCGCGTTATGAGGATGAGAAGCTGGAAGCAAGTTCGCTAATCCTCGCCGACCAGATCGAACATGTGCCCGCCAAGCAAATCGGGACGGGACAATTCGTAATCGGCGNNGGAAGGAGACTTTACGACCGCGGACAAGCTGGGGATCTACATGCAGGTGTACAATCTGAAACCGGACGACAAGACCCACAAGTCCGACGCGACGTTCGAATACACGGTGAAGAGGGGCGACCAGCAGATCATGCAGTTCAAGGAAACGTCGGCGGAGATGAAACAGACGGGCGACCAGATCACCATCGAGCGGCTGCTGCCGCTGGCGACCCTCGCGCCCGGCAAGTACACTTTGGAGATCAGCGCCACGGACATACTTTCGAAACAGACCATTTCTCGCACTGCGCAATTCTCGGTCCGAGCGCCACTGGACACTAAAGTGGCTGCTAACGTAACGCCGGGGAGGTAACAGCTCGTGAAGCAAGGATTGCTCCGGAGCTTGGGGGCTCTGGTCCTGATCGCGTGTACTTTGGCGATGTTGCCGAAGGTTGCGAAAGCGCAAGGTAAGCCTGCTGCCGGGGTGCTCGCTGGAGTTGTGCGCGACGGCAGCGGAACGCCGCAAATGGGCGCCAGCGTGGAAGTGCTACCCGAGGCGGTGGGGCTGCTGGCANNTTTATACCGTGCGCGTCACGCTCGCGGGCTTTCTGCCTTCCATCGAACAGCATGTGCGTATCAGCGCCAATTTGACCACCGTGGTGCGGATCGAGATGGAATCGCTGTTCGCTTCGCTGGAGCATATGCGGCGTCAGCCGGCAAATTCGAACGCGGAAGCGGATGACTGGAAATGGGTGCTACGCTCCGCGCCGTCGCTGCGCCCGGTGCTGGAATGGACAGACGACGATGCCGGGAGCCTGGTGGGCACCAGCATCAGTGGGGCG
>PLKR01000596.1:0-914 GCA_003140655.1 Acidobacteriaceae bacterium
GTGCGCGCGATTCGCCGAGGCGCTACAAATTATCGAGAAAAAATTTCGTAACGCGCTGCATCATCAGGCGCCGGGCGTTGGGATCGTTAATCCCGTGGCCCAACCCAGGGAAGGGCATGACCTCGATGGATTTGCCGGCCGCGATGGCATCGTTGAGGAGCGCCAGGGTATTCGCGAAGTGCACGTTGTCGTCGCCGGTGCCGTGCGCCACCAGCAACTTGCCGCGCAACTGTCCCACTTTTTCGATCGGCGAAGATTCCTGATAGCTCTCTTCGTTTTGCGGCAGCACGCCCAGGTAGCGCTCGGTGTAAATGGAATCGTAGTAGTGCCAGTCGGTCACCGGAGCGCCGGCAAACCCCGCCTTAAAGTCGTCGGGATCCTCGAACATGGCGTGCAAGGTCATGTGCCCGCCGAAGCTTGCACCCCAGATGCCCATCTGCTGGCCGTCCACGTACGGAAGCGTTTTCAAGTATGCGGCGCCGTCGCGCTGGTCGGAGAGTTCCTGCGCGCCGAACCGGAAATGGATGGGCTCCTCAAAAAGATGTCCGCGGCCCTTGGAGCCGCGATTGTCCAGCGCGAAAATGANNAACGTCGCCCCGCCCCAGGCGTCCAGCACCACTTGCACTCCGGGCCCACCGTAGGTGTAGACCAGCACCGGATAACGTTTCTGCGGATCGAAATCCGGCGGCTTGATCATCATGGCGTTGAATTTGATACCGTCGTGCGAAGGGACGGAGAGAAATTCGACGGGCGACAAGTGGTAGTTCGTCAGTTCCGCAACTTTATTTTCGCGGATCGTCGCGATGCGCGCCCCGTCCAAACTGTATAAATCCTGCCGCGGCGGCGTCATGGCATTGGAGTAGGTGTCGACGAATTTATCCGCCGCGTCATCCAAGGTTGCGCGATGCGCGCCC
>PLKR01000596.1:920-3015 GCA_003140655.1 Acidobacteriaceae bacterium
CTTCGTCGACGCCATCGAGTTCGGTGACTTCCCACGAGCCTTTGGTCAGTTGCGCGAGTTCCTTGCCGCCCAAATCGTAGAGATATAGATGGCGGTAACCGGAGCGCTCGCTGGACCAGATGAATCGTTTGCCATCGTGGAGAAAATAAAGATCGTCGCTAACATTGATCCAGTACAAATCTTTTTCGTGCAACGCCACGCGCGATTTCCCGGTGGCGGCGTCGGCGATCAGCAGATCGATTTCCGTTTGCGCGCGATTCAGGCGCTGANNGCAGCCAGTCCACGCGCGCCAGGTAAATGTCGGAATTCTCCCCGGTGTCCATCAACTGCGGCTCGCCGCCTTTCAGCGACGCGACAAATACCCGTACCACGGGATTTTTCCCTCCCGCTATGGGATAGCGTTCCATCTCCGCTTCCCCGCTATAGGACGCGAAATCCACCAACGGATACTGCGTGACTTGGCTCTCGTTCATTTCGAGATAGGCAATCGCGGAAGAGTCTGGCGCCCACCAATACCCCGTCTTGATGTCCAGCTCTTCCGGATACACCCAATCCAGCTCGCCCTTGCNNTGACGCTGCGGCCATCTGGCGAGATTTTCGGATCCGCCAATGTCTCCGTGCCGGAGACCAGCGCGTGCGGCGTGTGCGTCTTCAAATCGAACCACGTCAGCGATTGTTCACCCTGAAAGAGCAACGCTGCGGAATCGGGAGCCCACTGATACTGGCTGGGCGCAATTCTCCCAAGCCCAGTCGCCTGATTGGCTTTCACTGGAGGGGCCGGCAGAATCGCCAGTAATTTTTCAGATCCAATTAGCACACGGCGTTCGCCACTCGCCGCGTCCATCGACCAAAGTTCCGTGCGCGCCTCTTTCCCTTTGCCTTGGGTCTCGAGAAAGGACAGGACTTTCCCGTCCGGAGACCATTGCAGCCCGCGAGCCAATTGCCCGCTCAACGAAGGTCCGGAGTAGATTCGCTCAACGCTTAACAATCCCGAGGAACCGGGAGCGGCCGCCGCGGGCTGCTGAGCGTCGCTATGCCCCACGCAAATCGCAGAGGCTATGGCGGTCAAAGCGATCACGAGCACGCGGCCAGCGCTGCGTTTCGCAGGCCGTTCCGGACCATAAAAACCGAGATACCCAGTCATGTAACCTCCCAAAGGTTCAGCCGGATCGTTCGTGCGACCGCAGACTACCCAGGCGGCCAGGCAAACTCGCGTCCGCCAAGCAGGTGCAAATGTAAATGAAACACCGACTGTCCGGCACCAACCCCGCTGTTAATCACCGTGCGATACCCGCGCAGCAAATTGTTTTTGCGCGCCAATTCCGCGGCTACCAGCTGCATTTTGCCCAGTACCGCCTGATCCTCCGGCGCGGCCTCGTTCAGCGAAGAAAAATGTTTGCGCGGACAGATCAAAATGTGCGTCGGCGCTTGCGGCCCAATATCCTCAAACGCAAAAACATCGGCATCCTCGTAAATCATTTTCGCCGGAATCTGTTTCGCGGCAATTTTGCAGAACAAGCAACCGGAATTCATACGCTACTCCTTGGCGCCGCCCGATTCGTCGAGTCGCACGACGAAAGTGGTAAATCCATCGCGGCTACGCAACTGCTCGGCATACTGCCGCGCGGCGTCTTCGCCGGCAATTTTTCCCACGCGCAGGCGATAGAACATTCCGTCCGGCGAATCAAAATTCTGAATGTAGATCGGCGAATACGAAGCGCTCAATTTATCCCGCAAGCGCTCGGCGTTGGCCCGCTCGCGAAACGCGCCCACCTGCACGGTAAAAAATCCGGCGGTGGGATCCACGCTGCCGGAAATAACCTCCAGCCGAATCGGCACCACGCCCGGCCCCACGGACTCGAGCTGCTGCGCGGCCGCAAAGGAGAGATCGATGATGCGATTTTCCACAAACGGCCCGCGATCCGTAATCCGCACCACCGCGAATTTCCCATTGTTCACGTTGGTAACGCGCACGATGGTGTCGAATGGCAGCGTGCGGTGCGCCGCCGTCAATTTATACATGTCGTAAATTTCGCCGTTGGAGGCCCGCCGCCCATGAAAGGGCACGCCATACCACGAAGCATTCCCTTCCTCC
>PLKR01000016.1 GCA_003140655.1 Acidobacteriaceae bacterium
CCCGCACCCGCTCCTCAGGCAGTGCCACCAGGTTCGCGTCGTACCAATGCTGCTCCGTGGATACCGGAACCAGGTTGCCTTCGCTATCCAACGCGAACCAGCGGTACTGCTTGCGCACCAGAAAGTGAATAATCTCGCGCGCAGTGTAGCCCCAGGGTTTTGTGCGCACGTCTTGCACTTCCGCGAGAATCACCGGCCGCGAAGGACCATGCAAAATTCCGGCTGCTCCCTGCAGCACGCCTAGCTCCGCTCCCTCCACATCCAGCTTGATGAAATCCACGTGCGCGACGCCCATGTGCTCCAGTTCCTCATCCACGCGGCGCAGCGTCACCCTCACTGTGGTGACCGGCTCCAGCACCGCGGGGGGCCGCAGGCTGTTGCAGCCATCCTGGCCATTCTCGACCAGAAACAGTTCGGCCGCGCCCGCGTCCGGGCCCAAGGCGTNNTGCACAAAACTCAGCTCCGCGGTTTCGTATCCTTCGTGTGCGAGTTCGTAATCGAGAGCGCTGCTTTCCGCCAGCCACCAGGCCCCGAATGGCAATCGTAAGGGGACTCGGAGAAAAGGAAAAATACGGCGCATGTGTTGCGCCGCGGCAAAATATTTCTCGCGGCCCGAAAGACCTAGAAACCGCCTCGCTCGCGCCACCGGTCCCCCNNGCGTTTCGGGACATAGCCGCAGCCCCGCGAAGTCCACCGGGAAGTGCGACGCCAGCAGCATCGTACGGCGCCGCGCGTGCGTTGTGGTTTCGCGAAAATCATCGTGCTCCGGCAGGTTAACGATGCGGTAGACCACGTGAAACCCGGTCCGATACAGCATCTTTATTAATGTGGCCTCGCTCGGATAAAACGCCACCTCTGTAAGGCTCTGGTTATCGNNCACATGCTCTCGAGCAGCAGGCACTTGCCGGTCATGGCGCGCAGATTGCGCATGGCCAGCAGCGGATTTTCCAGGTGGTAGAGCAGTCCGAAACAGAGCACGAAATCGTACAGCCCGCCATCGCAAATCGCGAGGTTTTCCACGTCCCCTTGTTCGAACGGAATTTCTGGAAAACGCGCGCGCGCTTCCGCCACGTTCTGGCTGCGCCCGTCGAAACCCCGCGCTTGCAACCCGCACTCCTGCAGCATCTGTGAGAACAATCCCACGCCGCAACCGGCATCCAGCGCGGTCGAAAGTTGCAAAGCCGGTATCAGTTTTCGGAGTAAACGGCGCATGGTTTCGCCGCGCGCTTCCGCGAGCTGCAGCGCCCCGCGCTGATCGAATGGCGTCAGCTTGATTACGAACTCGTTGACGAGCCGCAGCTGCTNNGGCTCGCAGAGGATGATCTTTCCGTTGCGGTCATAACCGTTTTTCTCCTGGCGCTGCGCGCGACACCGGTGCTGTGCGCAATTGAGAAACAGTGCGACGCCCGCGCTTGTTAGTTTCGGGGCGCGAACACAGCTCTTCGCTGTTGCTTGCCCCGTTATTGCAATTTCTGGTCTGAGAGTGCCCGAGAGTGATGGACCCAAGATGGACCCGCGTAATGGAGGACGGATACTACTGAAGCTAAGTTAGCAATACAAGTATCTTTATGGTTAGTACTGTTACTAAGGACCGGATTGGTATTTCACCACGACGCGGTATTTCCCCGCACGCCCTGCGTCCCCGGTAGCCCGCTCGTCTTTCGTAGCTGCCAGATCAATTCCCACCATGCCTGCATGGCTTGCGCGCTGCCATGCTGCATGCGTTCCTGCCACTGACGCAGCCGATGCCCGCGATTGCGCACCACATCGGCGGAAGTAAGCCGGTACGGCGCATTCGCGATGGAGCACGAATGCTTGCGGCCTCCATCCAGAACCAGAGGCTCGCTCCTGGATTGCCATCCATCGTCTGTTTCGCGGAAGCTGCCACTCACCTCGCTGCGCTGCTGTATGGCTAGAACCATCTCCGAGGAATCCACGACCGTCACTTCTTCCGCGATGCCTTTCCACAATAGCCAATTCATGGAGAGTGGGGCTTCGGCCGGGATTGCTGGAACCTCATTCAAGTATTGGCCTTTCGAAAAGACCAGATACGGAACGCGATCCGGCGAGCGGTGGTGAACTTCCGTTTGCGCCAGCAACTGCAGGCGCGTCTGCCATTCCGGATCGTCAAACGCTAACGGTCCGGTGAGGCGTACATCTCGCCCGCGGCCGGTCATCACGAATTCGGGGTATAACGCTTCGACGCGGTTGAAAGCGTCGCAGAAGTCCGGCAGGAGTATGGTGTCGCACACCGCATAGCACAGTGCGGTGTACCGCGCGATCTGCTGCGCTTTGGCGAACATGTAATCCAGGCGCACGGAACCGCACGCGGTCAATTCCGGATGTGGCTCGTAATGAATGCCCAATTCCCAGGACACTTCCTGACTGCCTTCGGCGTCGCCAAAGAGGATGATCTGCACATCGCGATGCAGCGTCATCCAGCTTCGCAGGGCGCTGCGCTGCGTGATCGCGGTGTGTCCGCGGAAGGGTTTCGCGGCAGTGAACAGCGTTAGCATGCGTATTCGGGAGAGCTGAGGGTGATCGGCAGCTCTTCAAAGTGGCGGGATAGTAATCTACAATTTTTATTAAGTCAAGTTAGTGATAAATAAGTAATCAGCGCTAGAGGCTGCGTTTGCGGAGGCCCAACGTTTTGCGGATGGGGCGCGTTAGCCCGAGGAAGGGGTGCCAGACGTAGGTTTGCAGCTTGGTGAGCCCGTTGATCACCAGGCGTTTTCCGCGCCGGCTCCACTCATTTACTTGGCGCAGGCGATTTTTTTGGAAGCCTGACGGCGTCAGGAGATAGGGCNNTCTGGCGATGGTGCGCAGATGGCCGTGGCCGCCGATGAGCTGGAAGTTTTGCCGCTGTTCTTCGCCGTCCCAGATGCCTTTGGCGGCTTGCGGGTGGTGGCTGTAAGTGTGATTTTGGTGCACGGCGAGAACCACTTGCGAAGCGTCGAGTACGGGAATCTTGGTGTTGATCACTTTCCAGACCAGCCAGTTGTCCCAGAACAGGCGGCCGATGGCTAAGGGTGGTAGTTCTCCGTCGTAGACGCCGCGCGAGAAGGCGAAGTAGTCGATCCAGTCTGGCGTGCGTTGTTTGCCGTGGCGGCGAACCTCGTTTAGTAGGTCGGATTGC
>PLKR01000590.1:0-1558 GCA_003140655.1 Acidobacteriaceae bacterium
CCGCGCGGCGCACAATCTTCATATCCCACAAGCTGCGTTTTGATTTCTTGCCTGTCATATTTGCCTAAGAAAGTTCTGCTTAAAAGGTCTTGCCCGCCGTCATCAGCAGGTGTTCGAGAATTGGCCCTAGACTAAGCGCCGGGAAAAACGTTAGCGCTCCCACAATCACAACCACACCGATCAGCAACACCGTAAACAACGGCCCCGTCACCGGAAAAGTGCCAAGTGTTGACGGAGTCTGTTTCTTGCCTGCCAGATTGCCGGCAATCGCCAGCATGGGCAGAATCATCATGAATCTGCCCACCAGCATGGCCATACCCAGCGAGGTGTTATACCAGAGCGTGTTTCCGCTGATCCCGCCGAAAGCCGAACCGTTGTTGGCCACCGAGGAGGTGAAGGCATACAGCACTTGGCTGAATCCGTGCGGCCCCGGGTTCGTTATGGCTGAGGTGCCGAAGCTGTACAAAACCGAAATGGCCGTAAACACCAAAATCACCAGTGGAAAGATCAGTATCACCAGCATCGCCATTTTTACGTCGTAAGCTTCGATCTTTTTCCCCAGATACTCCGGCGTGCGCCCCACCATCAATCCCGCAATAAAAACGGACAGAATGACGAAGACCAGCATTCCATACATCCCCGCGCCCACTCCGCCGAAGATCACCTCGCTCAACATCAAGTTGATCAATGGAACCATTCCGCCCAGCGGCGTGAACGAATCGTGCATGGAGTTGACCGCGCCGCAACTCGTGTCAGTAGTCACGGTTGCAAACAGAGCGGAGTTCGCCACGCCGAACCGCACCTCTTTCCCTTCAAGGTTGCCCGTGGCTTGAACCGCAGCCGGATGCTGCGAGCCATGCTGCGCCGCAGACGTTACCAAGGGGTTGCCCCGCGCTTCCGCCCAATACGCCGTGGTCACTCCCGCNNGCTGTTCGCATTGAAGAAGCCGCCTCCGTTCGTACCCAATTCCTTGATAATCTCCTGCGAAGCCGTAGGCCCTTGCGCGATCACCTGCTGACTCACCGTCTGCATCACAGGTTTACCGTCAGGCCCGGTCACAGGTTTTCCGTCAGTTCCCAGCTGCGGCGTCTGGTACGGGTCGAGCACTTGTACCGTTTCATAGGGCTTCAGGTTCTGCACCACGCCCTGCGACACCAGCACCAGCGCGCCCACCAGACACAGCGGAGCCAGAACCCACAACGTGCCGCGAACCAGATCTACCCAGAAGTTACCGATGGTCTTTTGCTCGCGCCGCGCAATCCCGCGAATGAACGCTATCGCCAGCGCCATTCCCGCTGCCGCCGAAACCCAATTGTGATACGCCAGAGCCACCATCTGTGTCAGGTAGCTCATGGTGGTCTCGGGCACGTAGTTCTGCCAGTTCGTGTTCGTGGTGAACGAAGCCGCGGTGTTAAACGCCAGCGCCGGAGCAACCCCTGCCAGCTTTTGCGGATTCCAAGGCAGCCACAACTGCACCCGCTCCAGCACATAAAGCAGGATCATGGAAACGCCACTGAACAAAAGCAGCGCGAGCGCGTATTCCTTCCAGTCCATCTCG
>PLKR01000590.1:1590-2586 GCA_003140655.1 Acidobacteriaceae bacterium
CAGCATGGCGTACACCAGATACACCAGCAGCCCCGCGCAAATGATCAGCATGATGATCGGCCCAGAGCTCATATCGCCCTCAACGTACTCGCTCGCAAAACATCACGTAAGCGAGCGACACCGCAAAAAACAGAATCGTCACAGCAAGGAAGATCACGTCTTGCATTGTATTGGCTCCGATACCAGGATCCACTTGAACTTTACCAGGATTGCCATGGTGGCCCGATCCTTAGTCTGAGAAAGATCCGCCTGCCAGGGAAGCCCGTTGGGCGCAACCGTCGCAACGGGATTCCGGCCGGTTTGGTTGCTGGAAGCTCACGCTGCGCCACAGCGAACTGCCCGGAGATCACGCTCCAATCGTCTTCGACGTCATCGCTGCTCAGGGCTACAAGAATTTCTCTCTCTGGTCTCCGGCGGACTGGAACAATCCAGTAGCAAATCGACGGCGCACCCTCACGCAGCATGGCAATCAGAAACCTGAGCATGAACCCGCACCCTGCCAGAGCGATGGCGGCAACCACCCATGCAGCCCACATACTCTTGTCTCCTGCACGTGTGCGCGAGTATCCCGCGCAAACAATCCAGTGAACCATTTGAGGTGTAAAGGTGGCTTAAGAAATTCCTAAAGAATTCGTAAGGATNNCCCCATTCGGCTTCGCCGGGTTGGGCAAAATACTGTCGCGACTGCGCACGGCCGCTGGTTATCGATTCCAGTTCGAGCAACGCCAGGCGCGCTGCCGCGACCAGTCGCTTCTTTTCCTGCGGGGAAACTTCTTTCCATGAGCCGTGGCCTTCGCTGCCTTTGCCCGACATCTCCGGCGTCAGTGCCTGATGATAGTGATGGAAGAGCTCTGCCAACCGTTCCGGGGCTACCTCGTGAATCCACATACTGTTCCTCTCCATGAACCTGCAGCGTTGTTGGGGCCGGCTTTTTGGCCACACGAACTATTGGACACGTAAGGGCGGAAGGACTGAATAAAGGCTCCATAAAATGTT
>PLKR01000590.1:2705-4030 GCA_003140655.1 Acidobacteriaceae bacterium
GCCAGATAAACCAGCAGATCGAACTCTTTCGGCGTGAGATGAACTTCATGCCCCACAACCTTGACGGAACGCCCATCCAGATCGATCGAAAAGTCCCCGGCGGTAATCGCGCTGGGCTGTTCCTCGGCCGCCGGGGTCCGCCGCAACTGCGCCCGGATCCGCGCCAGCAGTTCATTCATGCTGAACGGTTTGGTGACGTAGTCGTCGGCGCCCGCGTCGAGAGCTTCCACCTTCGAGCGATCCTGTCCGCGCACCGAGAGCACGATGATCGGCACCTGCGACGTTTTCCGCAGCTTCCGGCACAGATCCACACCATCCACATTCGGCATCGCCAGGTCCGTCACCACCACGTGCGGCGTCCAATTTTTCATCAACTCCAGCGCCATCTCCCCGTCGTTGGCTATGCGGATGTCGTACCCCTGCGCTGAAAGCGTCGTGCGCAGTACCCGCGTGATCTGCGGTTCGTCATCCACTACGAGGATTCGCTTGTGCTCGTTCGTCATCTTCCGCTTTCGACCATCGCCCTACCGCATTTCCTGGGTCACGATGTGCACATCCACCGCGGGGGTATCGCGCAAAAACTTGTGTATCGCCGAGAGATAGAAATACCTCTTCCATCCCTTCGTGGCCGACCGCCCAAAAACCACTTGCGTAACGTGATTCTCGCGTACGAACTCCGCAACCGCTTCCGCAACCACTTTCCCCTCGGTCTTCACCACCTTCGCGCCCACGCTCTCCGCGAAGCGCACATTATCGGCCAGGCTTCGCTGGTTCTCGTCGCTCTCATCGGAGCCCGTGTCCACGTAAAGCACAAACAGGTCGCCATCCAATGCCTGAGCCATGCGCGCGCCCCGTGCAATCAAATATTGCGCCGCCGGATTCGAACTGATGCACACTGCAATGCGTTCCCGCACCTGCAAGAGTTGGCCGTCTTCGTTCTTGAGTTCGGAAAGCGTGCGGTCGACCGCCTGAGTCACCTGCCGCAGGGCCAGTTCCCGCAACGCCACCAGATTTGTGTTCCGGAAGAAATTCGCGAGCGCTCGCTCCACGCGTTCCAGCGGATAAATATCTCCGCGCTTCATNNAGTCCGGCACCGTCTCCCGCACATGCACGCCGGTCAGACCCTGAATCGTCGGCGACAGGCTCTCGATGTGCTGCACGTTGAGCGTGGAAACAACGTCGATCCCGGCATCCAGCAACTCAAACACATCTTCATAGCGCTTCGCGTGCTTGCTGCCTTCAATGTTGGTGTGGGCTAACTCATCCACCAGCACGACATGCGGCTTGCGCGCCAGAATCGCATCCACATCCATCTCTTCAAAGAT
>PLKR01000263.1 GCA_003140655.1 Acidobacteriaceae bacterium
GAGGTGGTCACGCGCCGCTACAAACGCCTGCAACAGGAAAAGAAGCCGATGCCCAGCCTCGTGCTGATTGACGGCGGACTGGGCCAACTTCACGCGGCAGCCGAAGCGCTGGAATCGCTTGAGATCATCAACCAGCCCCTCGCCGCGATTGCCAAGCGCGAAGAGATTCTCTACGTCTCCGGGCAGGAGAAAGATCCGATCGCGCTCGATCATCACTCGCCCGTGTTGCACTTGATTCAACTCATTCGCGATGAAGCCCATCGCTTCGCCGTGACGTTCCATCGCAAACGCCGGCAGATGCGCGACCGCTCCACTGAGCTGTTGGATATCCCCGGGGTAGGTGAGAGTACGACTCGCCGTCTTCTCGAACACTTCGGCAGTCTGCAAGCGGTGAAGCAGGCCGACGCGGCCGCGCTCTCGGCGGTCGTGACCCGCACGCAGGCGGAAACGATCAGCAATCACTTTCGGAAATAGTTGATTCTATTGGATAAGCTAAAGTGGTTGGCTTGATTCGCGAAGCAAAACAAAATCAACCCGAAGCCGGTCCGGTCTTTCTTCGCGTCCTTAGCGAGCCCTTCGCGTCCTAGCGGTTAAAGGCTTTTCTGCTTGCACGAGGAGAAGACACGCCGCCTTCCCGTTCAATCTCTTTTGCTACACTAGCAATCATTCCATGAAACAGGCGTTGCTATTCTTGTTGGCTCTTGCGGCGATCGGATTTAGCAGTCTGCCCACGCTTTCCGCGCAAACCTCGAACCCGCCCGATCTGGCCACACCGCAGGAGAAGCACCTGCACAACGTGCGTCAACTCACCTTCAGCGGACAGAATGCCGAAGCCTATTTCTCAGCCGATGGCACGAAGTTGATCTTCCAGTCGTCCCATGGCGACGTGAAGTGCGATCAGATCTTCATCATGAACATCGATGGCAGCGACCAGCACATGGTCTCAACCGGCAAGGGACGCACCACGTGCAGCTATTTCTATCCCGATGGCAAGAAGATTCTGTTCTCGTCCACGCACCTCGCCAGCCCGGAATGCCCACCCCGGCCCGATTTTTCCAAGGGCTATGTGTGGGCCGTATATCCGGGATACGACATCTTCACAGCGAATCCGGACGGCTCCGACCTCAAGCAACTCACGAACACGCCCGGCTACGACGCCGAGGCAACGATTTCGATTGACGGAAAAAAGATCGTCTTCACTTCCCTGCGCCATGGCGACCTCGACATCTACTCGATGGAGGCCGACGGTACGCACGTCAAGCAGCTCACCCACGAACTGGGTTACGACGGCGGCCCGTTTTATTCGCCCGACCGGAAGTGGATCGTCTACCGGGCGTATCATCCCCAGACCGAGAAAGAAATCAGCGACTACCAGGAACTGCTGAAGCAGAACCTGATCCGGCCCACGTCGCTGGAACTTTGGATCATGAAGGCCGACGGCAGCGGCAAGCGGCAGATCACCAATCTGGGCGCGGCTAGCTTTGGGCCGTCGTACCTGGCGGATGGCAAGCGCATCATCTTTTCCTCGAATTACGACCCGGTGACGCATTCGACTGGCGGCATGGGCAACTTCGAGTTGTGGCTGATCAACTCCGATGGCAGCGGCCTGGAGCGCATCACCTACAGTGATGGCTTTGACGGCTTCCCCATGTTCAGCCCCGATGGAAAGAAGCTGGTGTGGGCCTCGAACCGCAACGCCAAAGCCCCGCACGAGACCAATATTTTCATTGCGGATTGGGTACCGTAGGAAATTGTTTATTGATGATTGTTGATTTCAAGGCGGGTTTCGTTCTTCTTCGCGGCCTTCGCGGTTTTTCTTGGCGAACTTTGCGGTTAAAGGCTTTTCCGCGGCGGGCAAAGTGGTCAGTGGGATCGAGCACCGACCACCCGCTCCAGGCGGATTACTTCATGTCCGACTTCGCCATGGCCGACTTGCCTTTTAGCTCGACCAGGATCAGATCCATCCCCTTGTCGCCAGTGTTCTCAGGCAAGTGCGTGCCGGCGGGAGCAAACTGCGCGTCGCCTGCCTTGACGGTACGGCTTTCCTTCTTCCCGCCGGGAACAGTGAACTCAATGGAGGCATCGGTGAGGAATATGGCAACCGAATCGGGATGGCTGTGCATTATCGACTTCTCGTGCGCGCCGTAGTGAACCCTGAGGACTCGCACCTCGGCGTTGTCGGTTATTACGGTGTAATGCTCGGAATCGACTTTGACGGCGTCTTGCGCCGATAGAACTGGAACCAAAAACAAACCCAGCACAACCGCATGTAACGCCAGTCGCACTCGCATTCTCGTTCTCCTCGCGTACTGTAGGATGGTTGCAAACGCGCACCACCGTATGCCGTCGGTTTGCCGATGTCAATCGCTTGCGTTCAAGTCTGGCCCTGGTTAACCAGCAGCGCGCTTTGTCGGATTTATGGCAAATAAGAACGAATGCGGCACGCTCATCGTGACCGGAGCAAGTCGCGGCATCGGCGCCGCGATCGCCAACCTGGCAGGTGAGCGCGGATTCTCCGTAGCGGTCAATTTTGCAACCGGCACAGCCGAAGCTGCTGCTGTCGTTGAACAAATTGTTTCCGCAGGCGGTCGCGCCTATGCGATTCAAGCCGATGTTGCCCGCGAGGAAGATGTTGTCCGGCTCTTCGAAACTGCCGAGCGCGAACTGGGGCCGGTCAAGGCTCTGGTCAATAATGCTGGCATCACTGGGGGGTTTTCGCGCGTGGAATCGGTGAGCGCACAAACTCTCGCGCAAGTGATGGCGGTGAACGTTACGGGAGCGATTCTGTGCGCGCGCGAGGCTGTGCGTCGCATGTCAACCCGCCACGGCGGAACGGGCGGCGCGATCGTGAATATTTCCTCCCGCGCTGCGCGGACTGGTTCCGCCGGGGAGTGGGTGCACTACGCTGCATCGAAGGGCGCGATTGATAGCTTCACGATTGGTCTGGCGCGCGAGGTTGCGACCGAAGGAATCCGCGTAAACGCAGTTGCTCCCGGGCTGATCGAGACCGGGCTGCATGCCGCCAACGGCGCGCCCGACCGGCTGGATCGACTGGCGGCGACCATTCCGATGCAAAGGCCAGGCACGCCACTCGAAGTAGCCGAAGGAGTGCTGTGGCTGCTCTCTCCTGCCGCGTCTTACACCACCGGCGCTATTTTGGAGATTGGCGGCGGGCGCTGATTCTGGTTGACNNTCTTGCCCACGCGCGCCATTTGCAAGGCGCCCGCGACAGGCTCGACGATCTGCTGATTTACCTCAAGGAGCGGATCGAGCTTGCGAACCTCATGGCGGAAAACTTCGCGTACCGTTGGGGAATGCCTGAAAACGCCGCCGGCCATGGCCAGCAATGCTGAGGGCAAGTTCCCGTTGTGTTCTGCGAAAAGCCGGCGAACAACGATAGCGGCGAGTTGGGCGAGTTCTCTACCCGCCTGCTCGAGAACGCGCTCGGCCAGGATGTCGCCGGCATTAACAGCGGCCAGGACCGCAGGAAACAACCTGGCAAAGCGGGGACCGGCGTTGGCGGCACGCACTAACTCGTCAAGCGAGCGCAGGTCCCAAGCCGCTTTCATTTCCCCGAAGAGCAGCGAAGCCTCCGCCGTAGCTTCGGGATCCTCACTGTGATCGATCACGCGCAGCAGAGCACTGACCGCGGCACAGCCGATCCAGTGGGCTGAGCCTTCATCAGAAGTGGCAAAGCCCCAGCCTCCGGCGCGGGCGGTCCTGCCCTCGGCGTCGCGGCCGTAGGCAATCGACCCGGTCCCAGCGATAACAATCACACCCGGCCCCTCGCCGAAGGCGGCGATTCGGGCGATCTGCATGTCGCCCACGACCTCGATTTCGCCCGAAATTATCTCTGCAACAATATCGCGTACAAAGGCGGCATTTTCCTCGCTTCCGGCGCCCGCGGCCCCAACGCAGGCAGATTCCACTTCTTGCGGCGCGATATGCGCAGCAGCACACGCCTCGCGGATGGCCCTTTGCAGGGCTTCGCGAGCCCGGATTTCACCCACGCGAGTGATGTTGCTGGGTCCGGCCGTGACTTTGGCGAGGAGCGAGACTTCGTCGCCCACGGCGCACGTTGTCTTGCTGCCGCCGCCGTCAATGCCTAGATAGTAAGCCACGCGTTTAGTTCTATCACAAGGCAGTTCTCAGCAACCCATGGAAAGCTCCTCTCGCAATCTCTTCCGACACGTCCATAAAGACTCACTCGTATAGGACTTCGATTAACGCCATAATTAAGAAACGAATTGTGCCGCGACAATTGGTGTACGTCGTTGGCTTTTCTTGGCGACCTTCGCGGAAGTTCTTTGCGTTCTTTGCGGTCAAGGGTTTCTCTCCGGACGCTTAAAATCTTTAACCGCAAAGGACGCGCAGTCACATCTGGCAACTTGCAAGTCCGATATGGGCCTCGACAAACTTGATCTCGCGATCATCGCGCTGTATCTGGTGGGGATCACCCTGTTCGGGCTGCGGTTCCGCAAGCGACAGCGTTCGCTGCGCGACTACTTTCTCGCAGGACGAGACATTCCCTGGTGGGCGATCGCGCTTTCCATTGTTGCCGCCGAGACCAGCACGCTCACTATNNGTGGTGATCAGCTTTGTGCTGCTGCCGCATTACTTTCGCGGCGATCTTTATACTGCTTACGAGTTAATCGAACGCCGCTTTGGGCGCGGCTTGCGCTCGCTGACCGCCGGCCTGTTCCTGTTGACGCGGACTGCGGCGGAGGGCGTCCGCGTCTATGCCGTGTCGATTGTGGTGGCAATCGCGCTGGGAACGGGCGAAGTGGCTTCCATCGCCATCATCACTGCATTGACGCTCATCTATACGTTCGAGGGCGGCCTCGCGGCGGTGATCTGGACCGACGTGGTGCAGACTATGATCTATGTCGCCGGAACGCTGGTAGGCCTGTGGACAATTCTGCATCTTGTGCCCGGAGGATGGAGTGCGATTCATGCTGCAGCCGCCAGCGCGGGCAAACTGCAAGTATTCGACTTCACGCCAAGCTTTTGGATTCCCTACACCTTCTGGGCGGGCGTGATCGGCGGCGCGTTTCTGACCACGGCCAGCCACGGCACAGACCAACTCATTGTGCAACGGTTGCTCGCGGCGAGAAGCGAGAAGCAGTCGGTGACGGCGCTGCTTTCGAGCGGCGTGGCGATCCTGTTTCAGTTCGCCTTGTTCCTGATGGTAGGAGTCATGCTGTGGGCCTACTATCGCGCGCCTTCGGCAACGTTTGGGAAGCCGGACCGGATCTATCCCACATTCATCGTCAGTCGGATGCCGCACGGAATCTCCGGGCTGCTGATTGCGGCGATTCTGGCCGCGGCGATGTCAAACCTGAGCGCGGCGCTGAATGCGCTGTCGTCGAGTTCCATCATGGATTTTTATGTGCGCTTCCGTCCGCAAGCTGATGAGCGCACAAAAATGCGCCTGTCGAGGCTTTCGACATTTGTGTGGGCACTGCTGCTGTTTGCCATCGCAGTTCTCTCTCTGCACAAAGTTGGCCGGGTCATCGAGGTGGGGCTCCAGATAGCGTCCGTTGCCTATGGCGCGCTGCTCGGAGTGTTCCTCCTCGGCGTATTGACGCGACGTGCCAATCAGCGCGGAGCGATGGTGGGAATGCTGTTTGGGTTCAGCGTGGAATTGTATTTGTGGGGGACACACGTCCCGTGGACGTGGTGGGTGATGATTGGGACGATGATGACGTTCGCNNTCTTTGCGCCTTTGCGGTTAAAGGCTTTTGCCCTGCCCCGCTGATCGCCCTGACGTATACTGGCAAACTCCACATCATGCCAGAGCTATTACAGCGAACGACTGCCCGTCCCGAGCTGGCTCGCGATCTGGGCGTAAGCCACGCCTCCGCAGTGGTCGTGGGAACCATCATTGGCAGCGGGATCTTCCTTGTTCCCGCCGAGATGATGCAGGCNNGCGATGAAGCCGCAAGCCGGTGGCGAATATATTTATGTCCGCGACGCCTACGGTCCACTGGGAGGTTTTCTTTATGCCTGGACCTGGTTCGTCATCGCCAAACCCGCTTCGGTGGCTACAATCGCTACCGGTCTCGTGCGCATACTGGGCACGTTCCCAATCTTTTCCTTCTTCCCCACCAACGTTATCTCCGTACCTTTCGCCGTCACCTGGGGACAGCTTGTGGCCATTGCCGCGGCCATTCTTATTTCTGTTCTGAATTACGTTGGAGTCAAGAAGGCCGGTGAGTTCCAGCTCGTGTTCACGGTGCTGAAGGTGGCAATCATTCTCGGTATCGTGGTCGTCTGCTTCAGCGGGGCCGGCAGCGCGACCGGACGCGGCTGGAGCAACTTTGCCACTACATTCACCGGGGCAAAGGGCGGAATTGCCGGCTTCATGGCCGCGCTGGTTGCGGCGCTGTGGGCGTATGACGGCTGGAACGACCTGAACATGGTCGCCGGCGAAGTGAAGAGGCCGGGGCGGAATATTCCGCTTGCCCTGATCGCGGGTGTGGCCACGGTCGGCGTGCTGTATGTGCTGATGAACGCCGGTGTGCAGTATGTGCTTCCGGCGAATGTGATTGCGGCCTCGCCGCGGCCTGCTTCTGACGCGGTTGCGCTGGTCATGGGACGCATGGGCGCTAGCATTGTTTCTGCGGGCATGGCGATCTCGATGTTGGTTACTCTCAATGGCACGATCATGAGCGGCGCTCGCGTGCCTTATGCTGTGGCTCGCGATGGATATTTTTTCTCGGCTCTCGCCGAAGTCCATCCGCGCTTTCATACGCCGTCGGGGGCGATTGTGCTGCAGGCGGTGCTGTCGATCATTCTCCTGTTGCTGGGAGGAAATTTCCGGCAGCTGTTTTCGCTGGCGATCTTTGCGGAGTGGCTCTTCTACATGATCGCGGGCAGCACTGTCTTCGTTTTCCGCTGGCGCAATCCCGATGCTCTCCGGCCTTATCGCATGATCGGCTACCCCCTCGTCCCCGCTCTGTTCATTGCTGCGGCTGCAGTTCTTCTTTATTACACCTTCCGCGANNTTACGGCGTGTCGATCTGCGGCGGATATGGATAAAATCCTGATTCTAAACAACTTGCCCGTAAAATCTTACGGACAAAGGAGTTAGCTGCATCCGTCTCACATAAGTCCTATGGAATCAGCGCGGCGATTTCTGTCGAGACTGAAAACAACCGGATCTGCGAGCCAAGATCTTGCGCGGAAAGGACTTAGCCGCACGATATTCAGTTTTCAATGAACTGTTCCGCGCCGGGGATTCCCCGTGCTGGGACAATTCTGAAACGAAGTGCGGGCTGTGCGCAAGGTCAGATGTCACACGGGGGCTGTGGAAATGTTTTAGGAGCGGTGAAGTTCTGAGTGAACCGTTCCCATCGAGTAAAGGTCAAAAGACCTCGCCCAAGCGAAGCTTGGACGGGCACCCGCTTTGTGATTTGGCCGGGCCAGCCCCCGGCTGAAGCCGGGTTGATTTCATTGCGAGCTTTCGGCACGGCTGAAGCCGTGCCCTTCCCGGTCAAGTTCAAGATCGAGGTCGACGTCAAAGTCAACGGCGACGGACAGGAGTGTCCGTCCCACACGGGCGTCGCTGCGCTCCGCTGAACGGCCGAGGCGGCCGTTCCCACATGGTTCGTGACGCTGCCGNNGCTCAGGGCAGGCTCTCCACTCCGCCGTCGCATTCGCTCCGGCTCCGGTCGGAATGACAAGGTGGTGGAGGGTATCTGCCCGAACCAATAGCTTTTCAGCCCGTTTTGGCCCCCATCCCGCAAGTGGTTTTCTTTCGGTTACCTTAGGTCAAGAGCCGTGGACACGTTTACCCCCTATCCTTTCTCTCGTACTGTGAAAGCTCCAGTCCCGGTCCGCTCCCTCGGCCAGGATCCCTTTGGAAATAATGCATGACTACGTATCAACATAATTTTGAGCTCGGCATTCTTCCCGAGCGCAGGATTGACAGGCGTGCGCTGGCCGCCAGCTACGCCTTCATCGTGCTGGCCACTTTTATCCTGGTGAACCTGGGTGTTCTGTTTCCGGACAGGATGAGTTTCAAGCAGTATCGCGTGACCTCGATAATTCCGCTTCCCGCCCTCAAGCCGGAGCGGGCGCCGATCAAAGTGAAACCGGTGTTGAAGCCGAAGCTGCTTCCTCCGGCACCGGTTTTCGAACGCCCGAAATTGATCGTGCCGCGCGAAGTTCACCGCGTACCAGCTCCCGAGCCGGTGGAAGCACCGAAAGTTGTGATGAACAAGTTCGCCGCTCCCCAGTTGAAGATCACCGCGGGCGGAGCGCGCCCCCAACTCTTGCATGTCGGAGATTTTTCGGGCAGCTCGGTAGCGCCCACGGTCAATGCGCCAGTGGAGAAGGTGCAGACCGGAGGCTTCGGCGACCCCAATGGTTTGAAAGGGACCGGCAAGCAAGGCGCCAAGCTGTACGCGGCGCAGGCCGGTTCGTTTGACATGCCGGCAGGTCCGGGACAAGGCAACGGATCGGGCGGGGCGAAGGGCATCAAGGGAACGGTAGCCAGCGCCGACTTCGGCAACGGCATCGCGACCGAAGGCAAAGGCGACGGCCGCAGCAATGGCGCCGGTGTCGCAACCGGCGGATTCGGTTCGGAGCAGGTGGTTCACGACGGACCCAAGATCGCGCAGGCAGGGCCGGGACCGGCCACTACTCCGGTGGAGATCACGTTCAAACCGCAGCCGGTTTATACCGACGACGCCCGCAACCTGAAGTTGGAAGGCGAAGTTCTGCTGGAAGTGGTGTTCGGCGCCAATGGGAGTCTCCATGTGAATCGCGTGGTCCGGGGCCTGGGTCACGGCCTGGATGAAGCTGCCACCGCGGCCGCCAACAAAATGCGCTTTAAGCCGGCATTGCGTATGGGACAGCCGGTGGATTCTACGGCGATCGTGCACGTCACGTTTCAAATGGCGTACTAAAAGTTTGGGTGCTCGGGAAAACTTTAGGTCAGAAGATTGGTTTCGTGGTCCTGAATGTGCGGGGCGAATTGAGGCAATCGGGTTCACGGAAATAAACGTTCTTTAAAGAAACATCGCTTCAACCTTGGAGAGAAGAGTCATGCGTACTTGGAAATGGATGTTTACAGCGGCACTGCTGGTCTCGGTCAGCGCTGCCGCACAACAACCGGCGGCCACGCAAACAGCGCCCGCGTCTCAGCCGTCAGCGACTGACTCTCAGACCCAGCAATCAACCCTTCCGGCGCCAACTCCGTCGGCCCTGCCTCAACCCACCACCATGGATCAGGTTGTCGATCGCTTCATCGAGCGCGAACACGGGCTCATAAAGGCGCTCGCCACTCGCACCCCAGTGGTCGAGACCTACCTGCAGAACCTGACCGCAGATCCGCAACTCGGTCCCGTGCCGAGCACCGA